>JAYTEU010000424.1:0-14344 GCA_043734985.1 Chthonomonadaceae bacterium | reverse complement strand
CGGACCCTGGCGCTGAAACCAGCGGTCGGAGCTCTCCACGTCCTTGCGCTTTAGAAGTATGTATTTGCCGTACTTAAAGACGAACTCCCGGCCGCCCTTTGCCCCTACCCAGTACGCGAGCGCCGATCCCAGCGCGCAGCCAAGCGCTCCGGAGAGCGACACGAGATGAAGATCGAGCGGTCCCCGATGGTGCATCTGCGCGACGCCCACCATCGTAAGCGCACCCGCAAATGGCATGATCAGCTCACTTGGCAGCGGTATGCAGGCGCTTTCGATCGCCATGAGCAGAATAATGCCCGGGTAACCACCCAGGCTGATAACACGCTGTATCCAGAAACCGAGCGCTTCGATCACATGTCCCAAGTAGGTGTCCTCGTTTCAATCGGTTACATTCATTCACGTTCGGTCAGATGTGTGCCATCCCGTGGAACTCAATGGGCGATTCCAGTGCCTGGCCGGTATCGTGGAGAAACGGGAGATGCCGGCGAGCGCCCAGTTCGGCGCTCCTGGCCTTTTCATAGATTTCCAGCATAAGCAATGCCATATGCTCCGGCGACTGGTCCAGAGCCGTCACTCTGGCGCGCGCCGACATGGATGCCAACAGTGCGCGATCCCTCAATAGGTTGAGCACACAGTCGGCGAACGCCTCCCGGTCGCCCTCGGGCACGCGAAACCCGTCTATGCCGTGCTGCACGGTCTCGGGTGCGCCGCCCGCATCGACGACTACGGCGGGAGTGCCGGCCGCGCGCGCCTCCCCTATCACCAGGCCCTGCGTCTCCGAAGGCGACGGGAAGACGAAGACGTCGGCAGCGGCATAGATCGGGTCCATCTCGGAGCGCGGGACCGGGCCAAGAAAGCGCATGCTCTTCTCGATACCCATTGTTTGAACCTGCTCGCTCAGCTCCTCCGCCATCGGTCCCCCGCCCGCAATCGCCAGAACCGCATTCGGAGCGCCGACAAGGATTCGTGCGAACGTGTCCAGCAGCCAGCCGATCTGCTTTTCCGGCGCCAGCCGGCCGGCATAGAGCAGAAACGGCGTGAATTCTGCAACGCCCAGCCTCGCGCGCACGGTGCGGCATGACTGGGCATCGATCGTGTTCGACGCGGGTATGGGAATTCCGGTAGGCACTATCTCGGCCGGACGCTCGACGCCCAGCTTGATAAGATGGTCCGCCGCGATTTTGGACGGGCATGTCACTACCGCGCACCGGTTATAGTACCAGGGCAGGTAGGCCTCCAGCACGCTATGCGTAAACGCTTCCGGTAGAAAGGAAACGTAATGGCTGTACTCCGAATATAGCGTGTGGAACGTCGAAACGAGCGGTATTCCGCGGCGAATCGCCATGTCGGCGCCTGTCAAGCCCAGCACGAACGGAGTGTGCGTATGGATCACGTCTAGCCTGAGACTCTCGATCTGCGCGGAGAGCTTGATCCTGGGTATGAACGGATAGGCGAGGGGATATTCCGGGTTGAATTGGGTTACGAACGATGGAAATCGGACCACATTGGTCTCGTGTTCCGGCTGATCCTGGTGCTCCGGCGCAAATACCGTGACCTGATGCCCCAACTTGCGCAGCTCCGCCAGCAAGGTCCGGACCGAGGTAGTAACTCCGTTTTGGACGGGATGGAAACTCTCCGAAAACATTCCGATTCGTAACGGCTGTGTCTTGATTGGTGATTCTTGCGCCGTTGCAGTGCACGTCATAGCCGGTGTGGCCCCTCTCAGATCCGCGACAGGTAGGTCTTCGGAATAGCGTGTCCATCCGCGCCGGAAGCCCAGCTCGACATTCCGAGCTGTCCGGCTATTCCGCTTGCGCGGGTCCCTTCGCAGCCAAAAACGCTACGATATCCGACAGTCGAAATCCGGGAAGTCCGGTCTCCTCGCCGCGGCGGCGTCTCGCCTGCCCGGCTTTGGGAGCCGGATCGCAGGAAGTCAGCACGCCCGCCGCCGTTGCCCGAAGAACGGAATCGGAGGGAACGTCGAGCAGGAGCGCCGCATCGTGCAAGGATAGGATCGGATCACATAGCCTTCGAAGCAGCGCCGCCTTACGATGACGCGCTGCCTGTTCTTCTTTCGTCAACGGCCCGGCTGCGGCTGCGCCCAATCTCAGTTGAGCCATCGTATGCCGCGAAGCCGCCAGAGGGTAGTTATCCTGGACGACGGGCCGACTGTCGGATGGCGGCGCATCAGGAACTACCTTTGCATCGAGGCTGATTGCAGCTTCCTGTTGCGGTGTTTCCGGCGCGGCCTCTCGTTCACGGTTAGCCGCAATTTCCGGAAGCAGAGGGCCGGGCAAGGCTTCCAATTCGCGGTCGGCAATCGCGTCCGGCGGCAGCGAATTTCGGTCCGGCGCCTCGGAAGAAGCGCTCTGCCGTGTTCCCAGCCGTGCCGAGATATAGTCCGCGAACGGGGCAATCTCGATCTCCATGCCGACAATCGCCGCCCGCTCCGAAACCTGACGCTTTACAACGGGCGCTGCGCTCGCCATCAATGCGCGAACGTTATCGCTTTGCATCTCGACGTTAATATTGGCCGTGGGTTCGGCGGCAGGCGATTCGGGTTGAAATATTTGCGCCTTGACGGGAGACTGCGGCGCGTCCGTCAGTAAAGCATCGCCCACTGCCGGATCAGCGTTTTCCGTCGTCCTAACTGCTTCGGTCGCAGGCGGAGAGGCAAGATCCGTCAGGGGTTGGACCGGCTTCAAAGGGTGCGCGGCCGGTTTGGCCGGCGGCGGCTCCCCTTCTACGAACTCCGAATCAATGTAGCGCTGCCATTCGTCAAGACGCACGACGAGTCCTCACAGATCAAATTATTAACATAGCGTCGCCGAAGCTGAAGAATCGGTATTTGCAATCGATGGCGGCACGGTAGGCGTTTCGTGTTGCTTCCATTCCGGCGAACGCGCTGACAAGCATCAGCAGAGTAGATTTCGGCAGATGAAAATTCGTGATAAGCCCATCGACGGCCTGAAATTCATATCCGGGTGTAATGAACAGCCGTGTCTCACCCATAAATGCCGCTACGCGAGCCTTCTCCCGGGCCGGTGCTCGAACCTGTGCCGCCGCCGTCTCCAGGGTTCGAACGCTGGTCGTGCCGACCGCGATCACGCGTCCCGAGCACGCGTTCACGCAGTCGGCTGCCTCGACTGAAAGCTGGGCAGTCTCGGCGTGCATCCGGTGCTCTTCCAGCGTCTCGGTTCGAACGGGCCGAAAGGTCCCCACGCCGACATGCAATGTAACCCGCGCGGTCCGAACTCCCTCGGCATCCAGTCGGCTCAACAGGCTGGCCGAAAAGTGCAGCCCCGCAGTCGGCGCGGCAGCCGAACCGTCGTGCGCAGCATACACGGTCTGGTACCGCTCCTCCTGTTCGGCCGGGAGTGGAATATGTATGTAGGGCGGAAGCGGCGCGGTACCCCATTGGCCGAGGCTATCGCGCTCCTTTGCGCTCGGCAGCTCCAGAACACGCCCGCCATCTTCCGTCACGCCGGTGACTGTGGCGCGAGCGGTTCTGCCGTCCTCCCCGATAAGCGTGATGTCGCGGCCCGGCCGAAAAGCGCGGGCAGGTTTTAAGAGTGCCTGCCAGCTTCGTTCACCGGTCGGGCGAAGCAGCAGCGCCTCCGCCTCAAGCCCGTTCTCGCGCAGGGCGCGAAGCCTTCGCGCCGACACGCGCGTATCGTTAAGCACCAGCACATCCGTGGGCCGCAGGTATTCCGGCAGGTTGCCGAAGCTGCGATGCTCGATGTAGCCGGTCGAGCGATGAAGAACCAGGAGCCGCGATTCGCCGCGCGTCAGCGGGGTCTGGGCTATCCGTTCCGGCGGCAAGTCGTAGTCAAATTCGTCGGTGCGCATGGCGTGTGTCAGTCGTACTCCCAGACGCTGACAAAGACCGTGTCGCCCTCTATCTCGACGGGGAACACGGGCACGCCGTATCCTCCGACCGTCAGGCAGTCGCCGGTCTTGAGATCGAAACGGTAGCCGTGCCGCATGCAGACGATCGCGCCATTTTCTACCGGTGCGCCTTCGAGCAGCGCGTTTTGGTGTGGGCAGAGGCTGCCGGTCGCATGCCAGCGGCCATTGTGGCGGAACAGGGCGCACTCGCCACCGCCAAGTTTTACAATCGTTCCCTTGTCCGGCGCGACGTCGCACGTCTTCGCCACCGCGTACCGCGCCCTGCGCATCTAGCCTCCCAGCTGACTCATGTTTCGGCCCACCGGGGCCATTCCATCTTCGAGGCGGTGCTCTTTAGGCTTATGGAAAACGGTGAGCCTGATCAGCTCCTCGATTTCGGCATCGGACGCGCCGGTGCGCATAGGGGTCCGAAGATCGACCTCGCCGTCCGCCATCAGGCAGGGCCGCAGCATACCGTCCGCGGTCAGACGCAGCCGGTTGCAGTTGAGGCACATATCATTGGTGATTTGGCTGATAAAACCGATCGTGCCGCACGCTCCCCGCAGCCGGAACGAACGCGAGGGTCCGTTGGTCACGATGGAAGCCTCGGCGAGCGGACCGAGGCACTGTTCGATACGCGTTCGAATCTCTTCCGTTCCAACGAAGGCGTGCCGCATCTGGGCCGCATCGAGCTGGCCGGTCTGCACGGGAGCCTGCGTACCGTGAAACGCCTGCCGAAAGGTGGCAAGCTCGGAGTTCGCGTATAGCAGCACCTGGTCGTTCTTGCGATATTGTGCCGGAGCGGAAAGCGCAAAAAAGCTCTGCATTTCGCCCACGCTGTCGTCGCCTTTCGACCAGTTGATGGGCATCAGCTCGATGAAACGAACGTCGAACGGCTGTTCGAGTGTCATCCGGGCAAATTCCACCACTTCGTCGTCGTTCCAGCCGCGCATCACCACGCAGTTGAGCTTGATGGGAGTTAGACCGGCCGATGAGGCGGCATCGATCCCGGCGAGCACCTCATCCAGATTGCCGCGGCGCGCCAGTTTGGTGAAACGGTCGGGGCGCAGCGTATCCAGGCTGATATTGATTCGATTGAGTCCGTGTTCGGCGAACCCGTCGGCATAGCGCGCGAGAAGATATCCGTTCGTCGTCATCGAAAAGTCGCGCAGCCCCGGGAGCGCGCCGATCTTCGCGACGAGCCGGTCGATATCGCGGCGCACCAGGGGCTCGCCGCCTGTGAGCCGTATCTTAGACATGCCGAGCGATACCGCGATCCGCGCCAGCCTCTCGATCTCCTCGAAAGTGAGGATGTCGGCTTTGGGCGCAACCGGCGCGCCCTCCTCGGGCATGCAGTAGACGCACCGGAAGTTACACCGGTCCGTCACGCTGATGCGAAGATAGTCGATCGTTCTATTATAGGAGTCGATGAGTGGCATTTGCGGGCCTATAAATCGGAAGTCGTTTCAATATTCGGTCCCTATAGTATACGTTGCTCGGGTGGTAAACGTCAACGTTGACTTCGAGCTCGCGCGCTCAGGAACCGCAGCAGACAGGCATTCCTGAGCCAAGCGACGACGAAAAACACCCTGGACGCCGATTTTTCGCAGATTATTATCAGGAATGCAAAAATGGCATGACACAATTCTATTTATTATGTATAATAATCGGCACGCGAGAGTGAGCCTGTTCGTGTGCAAGAATTACTGCATCCATCCCCCGGTTTCTTCTCACGCGTCCCCTTTGCACGCGTCGACGCGAAAGGACCAACTTGTGAACCGGAACCACAAACCTAATGTTTCGCCAGGCTTTACATTGATCGAGCTGCTCGTCGTCATCGCCATTATCGCCATCCTGGCCGCAATCTTATTCCCGGTTTTTGCACAAGCACGCGAGAAAGCACGTCAGACTGCGTGCCTTAGTAACGGCAGGCAGCTTGGGATCGCCCTGAATATGTACGTTCAGGACTATGACGAGCGGTTCCCACCGGCGGACTACGGCGCGCCCGTTACCACGCCTCCCTACACCCAGTTCGGTTGGTACAGCGGCGCGGGCGGCTCCGTGTACTACCCGCCCTGCTGCTTCGACCTTCTGCAGCCTTATCAGAAGAACCTCCAGGTAAATAAGTGCTCTTCCGATGGAACCGGACTGCCGACGAATCTTCCGCTCGGCAAAAACGGCGATGGACAGCCGCTGCAGCCGCTCTCGTATGCGCTCAATCGCTACTTCTTTTACGATGCGAATACCTGGAAATTCAATCCCGCCGCGGGCTGGGCGCTGGCCTCGATCCCCTCGCCGGCGAATCGCATCTTTGTGTGCGAAAGCGCGTCGTTCCTTGGCCGCGAGCTCGTTGGCCCCAGCAGCCTGAGTTTGGTGGTAAATGGGCAGCCTCTCCTGCTGAACCGCCATTCCGAAGGTGGAATTTACCTATACGCCGACGGTCACGCCAAGTGGCACAAGCGCCCGGTATCGTGGAACCCGGCAGTGGCCGGCGGTATCCCATCAGCCACCTGGACTGCGGCAATGCCCGCTCCGTCCATCAACGCGCCGACCGCGCAGTTCGCCCAGTGGTTCCCCTGGACCGACAACCCTGAGAACTGGTAAGCAGGCTGGATGGACCAGCGCAACTTGGCGCCTTGATGCCCGGAGGGTCGTCGCGAATTCTTCTGACGGCGCAACGTAATTGTGGATCACACAACAGTGGCCGCCGCATCCTCAATGGAAACGGCGGCCATTGTTCACATTCCGGAAACAATTGTTTATCCGAAGAGGCCGGCGACCACCTTGCCTTTCACCAGTTCGCGCGGCTGGTTAAGGTGATTGTAGATAATGGTGTCGGGCGCGATGCCGAGTGAATGGTAGATCGTTGCCAGCAGGTCTGTCGGATGCACGGGGTTTTCAGCAGGCGACGACCCGGTGGCATCGGATTTGCCGTAGAGGCGACCGCCCGGCACTCCGCCGCCCGCGACGAGCGCGGTGTAACAGTAGGGCCAGTGATCGCGACCATCGGGTGCGTTGCCGTTGCCGGAAGTGCTGACGCCAAGCCGAGGCGATCTACCGAACTCGCCTATCGCCACTACGAGCGTATCCTGAAGCATTCCGCGCTGCTGCAGGTCTTCCAGCAGGGCCGAGAGAGCGCTGTCCAACTTCGGGCAATGCAGGTTCTTCAGCGGACCGAAGTTTGCCGCGTGGGTGTCCCAGGCAGTGGTCTTCGGATCACCGTTAGCCACGGACGGCCAGTTCACCTGGACGAAGCGCGTGCCCGCCTCGATCAGCCTGCGCGCCAACAGGGCGGACTGTCCGAAAGTGTGCCTGCCGTACCGGTCCCGCACCTTCGCGGGCTCCTTGGTCAGATCCATCGCCTCCCGGGCCTTACCGGACAGGATAAGGGCAAGCGCCTTCTGGTAGTAGGAGTCCAGCGCGTAACTGCTGACCGCTTTCTCCAGGTCCGGCATACCGTCGTCGATCAGCTTGCGGAGGTTCGCGCGACGCTCCAGACGGGCCTTGGAGACCTCCGTGCGCAGCGTGAAATCGTCCAGCTTGATCTTGTCCATCTTGCCTTGGTCGGTGTCATCGCCCGAGGGGTAGAGGTAGTACGGGTCGTAAGCCTTGCCCAGGAACCCCGCAGTGCCGGCCTTCCCGATCACGTTGCTCTCCTGAAGCGGCCGGGGCAGCATGACGAACGGGAGCATGGGAACATCCGGCGGGAGGAACTTGGAGATATGCGAGCCCATGTTCGGATAGTCGGCGGGAGTGGGCGGCTCAAGCTGGCCGGATGGCGAAACTTTGTCGGCCTGCTCACCCGTGAGCATTTGGTACATGGCCGCTGTGTGGTTGAACAGCCCGTTCGGGGTGTAGGACACCGAGCGAATCAGCGTCGCCTTGTCCATCTGCTGGGCCAGCATCGGCATCGTTTCGGACAGCCAGATTCCGGGCACATTGGTCTTGATAGGCTTGAATTCGCCGCGGACATTGGCGGGTGCGTCCGGTTTCGGATCCCAGATATCGATGTGGCTCGGCCCGCCCTGAAGGTAGAGCAAAATGACCGACTTCGCGCCGCCAAACCCACCTTTGCCCTTGGGCTTGCCGGAGGCGTTCGCCGCCTGCTCTTCCAGAGCGAGAATGCCCGGAAGCGTGATTCCCAGCATGCCCGCGCCGCCGATGCGCATTAACTCGCGGCGCGTTACGCCGTCGCAGTCGATTACGTTATTACCCGGAATGGATAACATGAAGCTCTCCTCCCAACGTCTCCAGACGAACAGGCTCAACCAAAGCGCGCCGATTCGGCGCTGCGGCCCCAGTCGCAATCAGTTCGACGCTCATTCAGGCGTCATGGAACGACCGGAAACGGAGCCGTGCAATTGCGCGGCGACCCAGTGCGGTTTGACGCTTTTGCAGGGTTGATGTATCGGGTAATATACCCCAATTCACTCCCGCCGCGCAACGATTTAGACTTATCCGACGGCTTACGCCGTTGCCGCCATTTGTTAGGCTATGCTATAATGTGCATTACATTCACAATCTGCATCCACTCGTTCGGCAAGACCGTGCTGGCATGGCAAAAGGAAGTATTTCGGTGATCATAATTTTGGAACAAGGCGCTGCGCCCGAGCAGCTTGCCGAGCTTGAGGCGGACCTGAAGGCCAGGGGCTACGGCGTCCACCTTTCCGAGGGAGTTGAGCGCACCATCGTAGGTGTCATCGGCACTCCCGAGCGCGATAAAGAGGGGCTTAAGGAGCATTTCGAGGCGCTGCCCTATGTCGAGCGCGTCGTGCCCATCCTGAAGCCCTACAAGATCGTCGGGAAGTCGTTCAAACCGGAGGGGACGGTCATCGACGTGCGCGGCGTCAAGATCGGCGGTGGCGCGCTCTGTATCATGGCGGGGCCGTGTACCGTTGAATCCCCGGAGATGCTGTTCGAGACCGCGCGCTTCGTCAAGGCGCAGGGCGCGCACGTGCTGCGCGGCGGCGCGTTCAAGCCCAGCACCTCGCCGTACTCGTTCCACGGCATGGGCGAGGCGGGCCTTAAGCTCCTGGCGGAGGCGCGCGACATGACCGGCCTGCCGATCATCACGGAGGTCATGGACACGCGGGATGTGGAGATGGTGGGGCAGTATACCGACATCTTCCAGATCGGCACGCGTAACATGGCGAACTACTCGCTCTTGCGGGAAGTAGGAGCCGCGCGCAAACCGGTGATGCTGAAGCGAGGCTGGGCGAGCACCATCGAAGAGTGGCTGCAGGCAGCCGAATATATCGCCAGCCAGGGCAACTATGAGATAATCCTGTGCGAGCGCGGAATTCGCACCTTCGAAACGTACACGCGAAACACCTTCGACCTGAACGCACTGCCTGCCATCAAGGAGCTGTCGCACCTGCCGATCTTCGCGGACCCCTCGCACGCTACCGGAAAGCGGAGCCTGGTGATACCCGTGAGTCGCGGAGCGGTCGCCACCGGCGTCGATGGGCTGATCGTCGAGACCCATCCCAATCCCGAAAAGGCGATCAAAGACGGTCCGCAGTCGCTCTCGTTCGCGCAATTCGAACAGTTCATGAATGAGATCCGGCCGATCGCTCACGCGGTGGGAATGACCCTCTAGGTGGACTCTGAACCGGTCATCGATGACAGGAGCGGCGATACGGCAGCGTCGGATTCCAGCGCGGAAGTAAACCGGCGGGCACCCAACGAAGTCTTCGGCTGCATCGCGATTGTCGGCGTCGGGCTGATCGGCGGCTCGCTCGGCATGGCGCTTCGAGCGCGTGGATTGGCCGGCAGTGTCCTAGGTATCGATCGCAGTGAGGCCATACTCGCCCGTGCGCGGAACCTTGGTGCGATCGACACGGGAACTGTTGACCTACTCGCGCTATTGGAAGCGGATTGCGTCTTCTTCGCGTCCTCGGTCGGTGGCCTGCCCGCGTTGATGACCCTGGCTGCGCCATTCATCAGCCCCGGCGCTATTGTCACGGATGTCGGCAGCCTCAAGCGCAGGATCGTCGAAGTCGGCGAGAACCTGTTCGGCGCGCGGTTCATCGGCGGTCATCCGATGGCGGGGTCAGAAAGCAGCGGCATCGACGCAGCGCGGGCCGGCCTGTTCGAAGGCGCATCCTGGGCGCTTGCCTCTTCACGTCAGGTTCCGCCTCAAAACGACGAGGCGCACTCCCGCATCTCCGCGCTCGTCAGAGCACTCGGCGCAAAACCTATCCCTCTCTCCCCCGAGCGTCACGATCACCTTGTCGCGCTTGTAAGCCACCTGCCGCACGCACTCTCGTTTGCTTTCTCCCAGGCGCTTGCCTTGCAGCCCGCCGGCGCCCATGCCATAGCAATCGCCGGCCCAAGTTACCGAGATATCTCACGTATCTCACACGCCTCTCCGGACCTCTGGGCAGACATACTCATGGAAAACCGCGACGAGTTGCTGCCGGCTATAGCGTCATTCGAGGCATCCCTATCCAGAATACGCGCGGCGGCCGAAACGGGCGACAGGGATGCATTGTTGACGTGCCTGACCAGAGTTGACCCAACCCCCTGATTTCCGGCGGTGTTTCGCACTACGCCATGGACATTGGCGACAATAAAGAACCAAGGTGAGTCTCGTGGGAGACTCACCTTGGTTCTTTTTGAGAAAGACCTAAAGCCACATAGGAATGGTCGGCTCAATCGCCGCGGAGACTACTGTCGAACGCCGATTGAAGAATGCCCGTCATGCATGGCTTGGGCTGCTGGCTTACTGGCCGACGCGGCCCAGGTTACCCTGAACGATTGCGAGATCGTCAACTGTCACTTGGCCATCGCCATTCACATCTGCTGAAGTTGTCGAATACTGCCCCAGAAGTGCCTGCACGGCATTTACGTCCGCCTGCGTGATCGAGTTGCTATTGTCGGTATCACCGGCGTACATCGCTGCCTTAAATTGGCCTGTGGAGGTAACGACGCTATTCAGCTTAACGGAGAGAAAGCCGTTGACACGTACGCGCATGTCGCATGTACCGTTATATGAGAGATTGACGACAAACCAACCCGCGGCGGTTAAATTACCTGTATGAACTTCTATCAATTGGTTTGTGCCGGTACGATACAGTTCGACTTGCGCTCTTAACTTGGTGCGACTGCCACGATATCCCTGAAGTAACGTAATGATGTTCACCGGTACGTTATTTCCAATATCTAATTGCCAACTGCCCCGTCCGTAAGTGAATGCAGTTAATATCCCGGTCGTTGGCGTGTAGGCGAGGTCGAACACGACTGTACTTGGAAGACCGAGCGGCTGTGTCGCATTGAAGAAAGTATTGCCGCCATCCGTGGTGTAGTATACGCCGGAGTCGTTACCGACATAGAATTTCTGTTCGCCAAACCCAGGAACCTGGAGAGCAGCATAGGCGGGGAGGTCTGGCAATCCGGCTGCAGGCAGCGCCGTCCACCTTTGATCTTTAAGGAAATCGACAGTCCAGAATCGGGATACGCCAGGTGCGCCTGCCAGAGTTACCCACACTCTATAAGGGTTTGTCGGGCTGGCAATGATCTTGGTGATCGGGCGGTTCGGCAACCCGAACGCCCGTCCCGCTTCCGCCCAGTCCGCGCCATGGTTGCTCGACACCCCTAAGCGGCCGTTTGCCAGGCCTACGAAAAGGAGATACTCCGGTGCATTAGGCGCTTTCGGGAACTGAATCTGCACTTTCTTGTAGGACGTCGCGAAAGCGGTCACAAGCGTGCCGAAGCCGGCAGTCGGTCCAAATCCGATGTTTGCGGCGGGCCCGTACTTAGTCCAAGTAGTATTGGTATTGGCGGCGCCAAGCGCCGGATGAACGTACTCGTAGAGGTAACCACCACCGTTTGCAACGGGATCGTACGTCGTACCCGTGTATACGTATAGTGGCTCGACCGTATGCATCCAGATCGGCGTAAAGAAGACCGACTCAGATCCTGGCACAGGAGGCGAAATATTCTCAAATGTGTTCCAGTTATCTTCCGTTACCGCGATAAGATTGCTGTAAATAGAGGCGTACTGGTTCTGATATCCTCTTAGCGCCGGGTTGGCATTTATCGGGTCCGACGGGTTAATGGCGCAGCCGAAGCCGTCGCCGCCAAGCACCTCCTGCCAGGTATTGAGCGATCCGTTTGCCTGGAATGAGCCGTTGTCCTGGGAGCCGGCGAGCAGTAAATTGCTGTCGGTGGGGCCTGCAGCCCCCCAGTGGATCTGCGTAATGCCGATGCCGTTGTTAAGGCTTTTGAAACTGGTGTTCTTACCTGGCAAAGTGGGTGTGTACGTAAGCCGCCAGACACCTCCGTCATTTCCTATGAGTACGTCATTTGAGTTAGCCGGGTTGACGGCGGCAGTATGCTGATCCGGGTGCGTTTCTCGAGGCTGTCCGTAGACTTGGCCGATATTGGCCCAGTTTACGCCTGCGTCGGGAGATTGAAAGACGTTGATCAGTCCAAGGTACAATACGTCGTTCTTGGTCGCTGTCGGACCCTTACCGATAGTTCTGGACGTACAAAGGATATAGTGGTCGTACGAGGACTGTCCCCAGTCACCATTGAGATCGGGCGTGCCGAGCGTTGTCCAGTTGGCACCGCCGTTCGTGGTCTTACGGATCGTCCCACTAACACCCTGACTAGCGGATTGAGGGTCAGGAGCATCGGAAAGATAGACGGTGCCAGGATTGAGAGGCGACGCCGCAACATCGGCATAACCACCTGAAAAAGTAGAGGGAACTATATTGACCTGCGACCAAGTTGTGCCTTTGTCGGCTGATTTATACAGTATTGATTTAAGCGCTGGGAAAACAAATGGATCGCCATCCGCGACGGCATACAACACTGTACTATCGGCGTTGATTACGATATTACGAAGTGGTCCTTGGCTAGAAAAGACCGACGTCCAGGTAAGCCCAAAGTCGGTAGACCTGAATACCTTCCCGCCCGATCCGTAGTGGCCGCCGACGGCGAAGAGCGTTTTCGTCCGCTTTGTGACCGCATCGATTGTCGTCGGGTCCGGCAGGATTTTGCGGATCGCGTAAGTGCCGAAAATTGCGTGTTTAGGATCGACGTTCGTCCACGTTGCTCCAGCGTCTGTGGACCGAAGAATACCGAAGCCCGGTACGATCCCCGTATCGATCGTCGGTGGATATACTTTTAGCTCGCCGTTGGCAAAATATCCGTCGTAATCGCCGGTGCCGGCATAGACAATGCTGCTGATCCCCGGGTCAACTAGAATGCTGCTGATAGCCTGGGCTGGCTGCGTCTCGGTGATCGGACTCCATGAAGCTCCCCCATTGGTCGACTTCCATAGACCGCCGGTCGCGCCACCCGCAAAGAGAATACTGCTGTTATTCGGATCGAAGGCGACCGCGCCAATGCGGCCGGCCCAGGGGCTGGTGGCGCCGGCATTTATACCGTACGGACCCGCAAATTTCCACAGGGGATTCGCTGCAGCTGCCTGGAACTTGGCGCCCGGCGCAGCGGCAAAGGCACTCATGGCGCCCCCTCGAACCGCGCCCTGGATCATTCCAGGCTGCACAGGACGCGTCATGGCGGCGCGGTCTTTTGTCGCGACAAACGCCTGCCAGTCCATCGACTTGTTAGGATAATTGCGCAGCATCTGGAAGTGAGCTAGTACTTCACGAAAGTCCTGACCTTCGCCTCTCTTTTCCGTCTGGCGCTTGTCAGGCCCGCCGTGACCTCGAAGGTAGATCTTTTTGCCTGAGCGGAGACGAACATATAGCTCCTCGTCCTCAATCTTCTTTTCGGCCTCGCTTTCACCAGCTTTGGCGCCCGGCATGGGCAGAAGGAAGGCCTTCGACGCCCGTGCATGCTTTGGAGAAGCTGCTACATGTTCGATAATTGACTTGGGCTGTTTCGGCTTTTTCGACGGAGAATCTGCATGAGCGGGTAGACCGAGAACTAGCGCGAAAAGCGACATTGCCTCAGTGTACAGGATCCCGTTCCTAATCGATCGGAGTCGCCACATAGGGATGTTTTCCTTTCGCTCGCCCGATCCGGCCGCCAGGGGTGTTGCGATCGGTTGAATATGAGGGCGAACAAACGTGTCTAATCGGTTATGATGATGTCGCACATCGCTGTTTGCCGAAATCCGTGATTGTTCTGCAGGGGGTTGCAGGTAGTTGTACCGCGGCATTACATGGTACAACGGCCGATACTCTGGCGTCACCAGCCATGCTCGGAAACGGATGCATAGTTGGCTATAGATTACTCTACAATCTCTATATTTCCTGCTGGAAACGCCAATATTTGTGCTGTCACAGAAATATTTTTTGCTGAAACCGACGTTATTCCCCTCGCACGGTAAAATGCACGGTAATATTGTGGCCTGCAAGCCTGAATAACGAGAGAGCCAAGAGCCAATGAAAATAACAGAAGTACGTGTCATAGTCACCTGCCCGACGCGCAATTACGTGCTTGTTAAAATACTGACCGATGAACCGGGACTTTACGGCGT
>JAYTEU010000423.1:0-3772 GCA_043734985.1 Chthonomonadaceae bacterium | reverse complement strand
GACTGCATCCTGATGCTGCTGACGAATCCGCTGGACGCCATGTGCCACATCGCCCTGCACGAGAGCGGCTTTCCGGCGAAGCGCGTCTTCGGCCAGGCGGGTATCCTGGACACCGCGCGGTTCCGGGCATTCCTGGCGATGGAGACCGGCTACAGCGTTGCGGAGATCAACGCCTACGTTCTGGGCGGGCATGGCGACGATATGGTTCCGCTGATCGGCAGCACCAACATCGGCGGCGTTCCGATCACTAAGCTTATCTCCGCAGACCGGCTTGCCTCCATCGTTGAGCGCGCCCGCAAGGGTGGCGGAGAGATCGTATCACTCCTGAAGACCGGCAGCGCGTTCTATGCGCCGTCCGCAGCCCTCGCGCAGATGATCGACGCCGTTCTAAACGATCGCAAGCGGGTGCTCCCCTGCGCCGTCTATACAGGCGACAACGCCGGAGGCTATGGCGTGAGCGACCTGTATCTCGGCCTGCCGGCTCGGATCGGCGCAGGCGGCGTAGAGGAGATTCTCAGCATCGATCTGACCGAGGAGGAATCGGCCGCCCTGCAGAAATCCGCCGCCTCGGTACGAGAACTGGTGACGGCGCTGAAGAACTTCGATCCGCCGATGCTTCCATAGCGCGAGCCATTCAAAACCAGCGCACTCTGCCACGCAAGCGGGTACGCCTCAACACCAGGAACAGACCTTGACAATGATAACGGGCCTCAAAGAGTTAACCATAACCGCGCGGCCCGTCACCCTCTCACCCTCTCACCCACTCACCCACTCAAGAGGCGGCGTCAATGTCTAGCCTACAAATATGGCTCCGGCGCCTGAGCAACTGCCTGGTTCCGCCGGAGCCGCCCATTCCCGATGTGATCCTCGGGGCGCACGCCGGCCAATTCCGCGAACTGCCGGACGGGGCCGTCGTCTGCATCAAGCTCTCGGCGGCGCACGATCTGCCTTATCCGTTCACGGTATCGGGCGGTTTCGTTCGCTTGGTCGTGGGTGAGATCCTTGCGGCGAACCCGGCCCTGCGCATCCAACTTACCGAGGGCGGCGTCGGCAGGCAGCCGGTTCTCGACTCCGCGTTGAGTAGCGGCCTCCTCGATATCCCCGGCGCGGAGTTCATGGATGCGGAATCGACCGGTCAAGTCTTCGTTCCCAACCCGCTTCCGACCCCGCGCAGCGCCGACGGATTTTGGCTCCCCACGCACTGGCTAAACGCGGACGCGCGGGTGCTGCTCACGACCTGCAAACTGCGCAGCCACCACTTTCAGCGCTGGTACAGCGGCGGCGCGCGAAACTTGATCGGCCTGCTGCCCAGGTCGCGCTATCAGCTCTCCAGCAGCCGCCGCCAGATGCGCAGTATGGTGCATCAGCGCGGAATGGACGCGATGGTCGCCGATCTCTACGCAACGGCGGGCCGGGATCTCCTTACCATCCTGGACGGCCGGTACATCGCCCGCCAGGACGAGCACCTGCCCCTCCGCTTCGTGCGTAAGGCAGGCCACGTGCTGGTCGCCACGGACCCCTACCTCGCGGATTGCGAGATGGCCCGCCTCCTCGACCTGCCATTCGTCCCGCCCTACCTGGAGCTGATTGCGGGCGGAGCATCCGCGAATACGAAAGTTATCGGGGACGGCGCCGCCGCGCCGCCGGAAGAAATCGCGGGAGGCGCGCCTCGGAAGGCAATAGTATCTCGTGATCACCTGGGAGGCTGAAAGGTAACCATGACCGAAATGAAACTTAAGCAGGCCATAAAGGGCCAATACCATGGCGGCCTGGAACAGCTTCGGCAAACCGTGGACCGCTGCCCGGAAGAGGTGTGGACGGGAGGCGAGCACCCGCGCACCTACTGGCGTATCGCCTTCCACGCCGTCTTTTACACCCATCTTTACATGGGGCAGAACGAGGAGTCCTTCCGGCCATGGGAGAAGACGCGGCGGAACTGCGAGCTGCTCTGGGCGGAGCCGGAGGTCGTGGAGCCCTATACCAGGTCGGACATCCTGGAGTACATCCTTACGGTGGACGCCTCCGTGGATGCGACGATCGACGGCCTGGATCTCGATTCCGAGGAGACCGGCTTTCACTGGTACAAAGGCATGAACAAGCTGGAGCACCAACTGATGAACGCGCGCCATCTCCAGGGCCACGTCGGTCAGCTCTCCGAGCGCCTGATGGAACACGGTATCGACATCGACTGGGTGGCGAAGCTTCCGCGTGGCGTCTAGCTGGATGGGCGAGGAATTAGTCAGGTTTTCGCTTGATTTGCGCCGGCGGCTTCAGAGTGGTGGAGATCAGAGTGTACTGCCACAGCGTTGCCCCGTCCTCCGTCTTCAGCCGCAACCACGCTCGATCGTAGGATTTGCCTTCGGAGAGTCGAGTTTCCTTGTCACGGGTGAGGGTTAGATTGAGCCGCCCTACCTGTTCCGATCTCAAGTCCTTTAGCTTGCCTGCCGCGCGCCCCACGATAAATTGCTGATGGTGGATGTCCATCGCGGCGACGGTCAGCCCGCCACGCTCGATTGCCGTTCGCTCGTCCGGTGTAAACCGTCCGAGGAACCGATATGCTTCCGCTTCTGATTGCGAGTTCCACCGCCCAGATTCCTCAATGGCCATCGTCAATGTCACGAACAGTTGCGCCCAACTCAGCCGGGCAGCCATCTCAAGCCGGTCGTTCAGGGTAAAACCGCCCTGCTTTTCGTATCGCGCTCTCCAGTTGGCGAGAAGCGATTCCGGGATATCCATGGCACGGTCTTGCGCCCAGGTCGTGCTCCAGAGCACATAGTCGTCGCCGACCTTTCGAACCTGATACCCCCACACTTTGCAGATGGCATTTAGAAGCTGCGTCAGCGTACCCTTGAGCATCTGCAATCCACTCGATCGAGAGCCATAGCCGACTGTTTTATAGAACGCCTCCTGGTACAGATTCACCTTGGCGGTTTTGGCCATCGTTTGCAATGTGAAGCCAAGGTCGCCGCGCTGCTCCGGCGTTATGTCGGCGGCTGTAAGCAGAGGCGTCAGGTCGATTACCGGGGCATCCACCCCTTTGGTATCCAGCATGGGCGAGCCCGCAAATAGATAGGGATCGATAACATCGTAGGTGTGGGCACTCGGACCATTCCCTGCCAGGTTGGCGCCTTCGAAGCGCAATCCGAACGCGGTCGATTTCGTCGGATGCTCGCCCCCATTATCCAGAACCTCAAAAATAATTGCAGGCGGCGGCGCAGTTTGTTTCAACGCTCCGTTGGGAAAGGGGTCCGGCCGGCCCTCTGAAATGGCCTGCTCGCGGAGAACCGCAATCCCATTTTGATTCTGGGCTTGCAGTTGTCTGTCGAAGGCTGCAATTTGATCCGCAAACGCTGCCTTGTCGAGCGGAACACTGCCCTCACTCACCAGCGTTTCGACGTCGGCATCCGACATACCCGACAGAGCGTCGCGGTAGTCCTGCAAATCCTCGTGCGTCAGGAAATATCCGGGAAGACTGCCCTTATACCCTTTGCGTTCCTCTGCGGACATTCGCACAAGACGGCGGAATTCGCGCACCAACTCGGCAGACTTGCGGCGAGGGTAATCCAGCTCCTCCTGCTCTTCCTGGAGCGATCGCGCATCGCGCCAGAGCCGGAAACCCGGGCGGGCACTGAGGCTCGTCTCCAGCTTCTCCCAGTGATAGCCGCGCGGCGCGGACGGCGAGTGAGACAATACTCCGGCGATCCGGCCCATGATATGGTAGAGAGGTTGTTTGTCTACGTGAAGCGTGACGCGCTGATCTCGGACAGTCGGG
>JAYTEU010000422.1:0-1550 GCA_043734985.1 Chthonomonadaceae bacterium | reverse complement strand
CGCGGATACCCAATTTTGACGTCGGCTTCAAATCCTTCGGCAAGACGGGGCCGGTTCAGGTCGGGATGCTGGCCCTGGAGGCGCCGGGAGGTCGGTGGGACTATGCGGGGAGGGTTCTGCGCGAGCTTGGTCCGACTGCAAACCTCGGATTAACCGTCGTCGGGACCCGGCGCGCGGACATTGAGAACCAACTGGGAGCGCTGGATTTCTCCGGCCGCTTCAACAGAACCCTGAACGTCAGCGCGGCCGTTGCGGCCAGCGCAACCGGTGGGCGGCCGGGAAGCGGAACGCGGGTCACGGGCTCGATCAGCCACGAGACGTCCAGATGGCAGACGGGCATCGTCCTTGACACGACGGACCGACACTTCTTTCCCGCGGACGGCTTCATACCCGACGACGTGCCTGGCACGCGGGGGGCTTCCGTGTTCGTCGGCAATACGGGAAGCTACGCGGGCGGACCCCTACGCTCCTCAAACGTTAACTTATCCTACACCCTGCGCGATACGCTGTTCGACGCGGTTCAGACCCGAAATGTGTCACTTTACGCCGGCGGCGAGACCCGGGGAAACATTCAATTCAATGTCGGGACGACGATCGGTCCCTACCGGCCGCGCAGGAAAAAGACCGACGATTGGGAGACGACGCTTAACAACGACCACTTCTACTCCGCCTCCGTCTACTTCGATACGCGCAGCGACCGCCACGGATACGGGCTGACCTACTCCTGGGGCTTTCTTGGCGGCGGCGCCTACTCGGACCTCGCGCCCAGTTTCTGGATCAAGCCGACCCGCCGCCTCTATCTGAGCTACGGCTACGAAGTCGCGAACTCCTTCGGCGTCACCATGCAGCACATCGTCTCGCTCGCCTGGGAGGTGAGCCGGGAGCAGTCCCTCTCCTTCCGCTGGGTCCAGACCGAGGGCGCGAACGTTCGGGTCGCCTATCGCCGCCAGGTCCGCAACGGGCTGGATGTCTTCGCCGTGCTGGACACCAACCCCGACAGCCCGACGCGGTTCACCCTCAAGCTTGTCCGCGCCGGCAGTTTCCACTAATCACTACGCACCATAAAGACCGTGCGCCAACGAATCGGTGACGCTGCAGAAGCGCCTGCGTGTCCAACCTGAACGCCTCGCTGCCCTGGTACTCAGTGAACTTGAGACAACGTAGAACCGCGCGCGTCAAGCACGGCGGTTCGCATTTCTTAAGCCGGTCCCGGAAATCCCGGACCGCGCACAAGGTTCTGCTCCTCACTCAGTCCGTATTATTTAGCCCGAGCGTGTTGCGTTTCATTCGGATCTGATGGGTTTTGCCGTCACGCTCGATCGTAAAGATACCGGTCCAGCCATCGGCTTTGAAGGGCCCCGTGAGCCAGCGCACGTTCATCGCCCCGGCGTCGAAGGAATACGTGCCGGAGCCATAGTAGCCGGTTGCGCCGGGCCGGGCGGCCTTGTACGCTCCGCCGCCTGAGAGATCGAAGTAACCGAGAAATATCCGGCTCGTGCCCGCGCCCCAGGCGTACATGTTGTACCTGCCCATGCGCGGGCCTTTACGTG
>JAYTEU010000421.1:0-3959 GCA_043734985.1 Chthonomonadaceae bacterium | reverse complement strand
ATCGAGCTGCGCGGCGCCGGTCGATTCAGTTACCTTCGCACGGTGAACGTCAAGTGTCACCACCTGAAAGCGAAGTCGGGAGCGACCGATCTCCCTTAGCATACGCTGAAGACCTGAGTAGCTTCCGGTCAGATGGAACTCCACTCCACCCGGATCGGCGGGAGGAGGTGGCGCGGGACGATTCTGTCCGCCCGGCCCTGCCTGAGCCGCGGGAGCGGGAGGGGGCGCAGGCTGCGCGGATGGCGGCGTCTGAATCACCCGGGATTGGGCAAGCTGCAGGCCCGCCTGCCTGGCCGCCGTTCCCACTCGCGCCACCAACGTCTCCGCCGTGCCCTCTTCATCCGGCGTTTCCACCGCTCTCACTGACTTGACTGTCTGCAGCCGCTTGGCTTGAAGCCGCAGATCCGCTACCGCCTTGCGAAGCTCCAGCATCTTGATGCTCGCGGCCTCGTCGCTATGCTTGATCTCCAGGAAAACGCAGCAGGACCAAACCAGCCCGGCGACAGCCAGCGCCACCGCCGCGTAGCGTATCTGACGCTTCACGCCCATGCCCTTAATCGCCGCCAGGCTGTCGGGTAGTTTGCGCAGCCACTTCATTTCGCCGATGTCTCCTTGTTGAGATCTGCCGCGTCGCAGTGAGCTTCAATTCTGAAATGGATGCTTTCTGCGCCCAGCGACTTATCCGCGACAGTCTCCAGGAGCCGGACGCTTTTCATGCAGCGCAGGGATTTGAGCCGAAGCAGCATCGCCTGCAATTCCGGCAGATCCTGCGCGGCCCCGGCGATCTGCAGTCCCCGCTGGGCCGTGCCGTCAATCGTCATCTGCTCGAGCACTTCCCGATCGCTGGTCGCGGAGGATATCGCCTGAAGCAGCCGGAGCCACCCGCTCCGTGCCGCCAGTCTTCCTTCGATTCCACGGGTCTTCTCCATCTGCCGCGAGTGCTTCGACCGCGCGGCCTCGAGGCAGGTCTTCTGCGTCTCCAGCCGTATTATCTCCTGCAATCGTTCATGTACCCGGGCGCTGAGATCGATCTGTTCCCGTACAAAAATGCCCTCGATCAGAAGCGCGACAATGAGCGCGCCTGCTATCCACAGCCCCTCGGCGCGATTCAGGCGTTCGCGTATAAGCCTGGCCTTTCGCGGACGTGCATATAGGTCGATGCAGGGAAATCCCTCGGCAACTGTCACTGTCGTACCCGAAGCCTTTCCGTTTCGCGCCGCGCTTTCATTCAGGCCGCCTGTCTCCACCATACGCCCGCGCTCATCTTCATTCTCTGGGCGTCGGTGTCCAGTACCGCGAATCCGAGGCCGATCGCAATCGCGAAGTCTGCCTTGTGCCGCGCCGCCTTCACCGCGATAGAATCGGAGGCAGGCGTCCACTCAAACGGATCGGGCACTGCGACCTCGATCTGCAGGGCCTGAGTTAGATAGCTGTCCAGACCGCGCAGTGCCGCCAGTCCGCCGCTCAGCATCAGCTTTCCCAGGACACCCTGGTAGCTGCGTTCCGGGTAGAGCGACCTAAAATAGTTGAATATGCGTTCGACCTCGCGCCGAAGCCGTTCCAATTCCGGCCGGAGAGCGAGGGTCTCGCATCGCCCGGATTCTCCGGGCCAATAGAGTATTCCACGTTCGTCCAGGTAAGTATCGGGATGTTCTAACAGCGCCCTGGCACCATCTTCCGTGCTGTTCAGCGACGAGGCCAGCGCCTCTATGATGCGGTCTGCGCCCCACGAAATAGAGCGGGCCGAGTGCATCTGTTCGCTCTGCGCGATGCAGAACGCGAGCGCCGAGTGCCCGATGTGCGCGTAAGCGAGCGATTGTCCGTACCAGTAGCGCTGGCCCCGGCAGGGTGGAAGGTGCAGCGCCCGCAGCAGTGCGAACGCCTCCGCTTCAACGAGCACGACCTGTAGGCCGGCCTGAATTGCGGCCGCCGCGTAGGACTGAACGACGCCGCTTGGAGCGGCAACCAGGTAGGCGGACATCGTCTCGCCCTCCGTCTGGCCTATCCTCGCCATCCCCGCCTCCGCCTGGTCGGCGGGGTACGTGACAAACTTGCGCGCTTCGAACGGCGCGGCGGCTTCGAGCTGCGCCGGATCCATTGCCGGTACCTCCACCCTCCGGATCGTCGCTTGCTCGTTCGCAATGGATATCGCCGCGCGGCGCACTCGGGCATCCATTCGCCTGACAGCCTGCTTCAGTATCGTCGCGACATCGCGCCGCTTGACGAGAATTCCGTTTTCGAATGCCTTTGGCGGCGTCGGCACACGCTCCAGCGCCTGTACCGTCAGTCCGCGGTCACCGACTTCCAGCAGCGCAATCTTAATCGTTCGCATGCCGATATCGATACCGAAGCACTGGGCGCCCTTCGGCCGCTGGGTCGTTCTATTTGCGAATGCTCGGAACAATGGTTACGCTCCTGAAGCCGGTCCGCCCCGCCGGACTCCGATAGACTGCTCGTAAACCGGCTGGGATGGCTCGCTTGAATTATGGGGAAGTAGGCCCGACTCTTTAGGGCTAGGGCGGGCGAACTGTGCTCCAGGCAAAAATAATTGGGATTCGGGGGTTCGCGGCGCGCTCGAGGCACAAACCATGTGAGGGGATCACGCACGATATGGAATTACATAAGTTATGGAACGAGACATAGATTGCAGCCGATCGACTGCACACGCCCGTGAGAGATACCGCGGATTCACGTTCGTCGATCTTTTGATCGCTGTCAGCATCATGTCTATCGCGCTTTTGGTGTTTCTCTCGGCAACGCTGAGCGCACGCGGCGTCATCGATAAGTCGCGATTCGTTTCGCTCGCCGCCCAGTCCGCGAGCAGTCAGGCGGCAGTCTCCACGGGCGGGATAACGACGCTCGGCGTGGGCAGCTCCTCAGCATCCGTCGTCGGAATTCCCCAGGGCCAGATTACGACCACAATCAGTCAATACGCCGGCAGCCCCTATCTGAAGCGAGCGGATATCGCAGTGACCTGGGGCGCCGCCAGCAGCCGGACGATGTACTCCGCGGGCGCACTAAGCATTTCGACGCTGATGTCTTTTCCAAACCATATTTCCGGCCTATACAATACCGGAGTGGACAGCGCGGGCGCGCTGCTCGCGCAGGGCGTCGTGGATCCGCACTATACGATTGTTTCCGGACCCCAAACGGGCGCCCTCTATGTGCCGACACCTGACCCGACCTGGTATTCTCGGACGGCGACATCGCAATGGATATCGCCCTCTGCAGCTCAATCGGCGGCGCTGCCCTCGGGAACGTATCGCTATAGCACGACATTCACCGTAATGGGACCCGCCACCGGCATAGCCATTGCGGTCAACTGCTCGGCGGACGACACGATCTCGGACGTGCGCTTGAACGGCGCCTCCATCGCGACCAACATCGGCGCCTACAACACCTGGACGAGTTTCAATATCACAACCGGATTTGCCACCGGGACCAACACGCTCGACTTTTACTTGTCGAACGTGGGCTCCAGTTCCAGCGGGCTGCAGCTCCAGATGACAGGCACGCCATGATCTTAGGATCGGTAGGAGAACTATGAACGGTAAACCCAACCGAGTGGCGCGTGGTGTCACGCTTATCGAGCTGATGGTAGCAATGAGTATTACCGGATCGGTGCTCATCGCAGTCTCTGGCATCTTCGTGGGAATTCAGAAGCAATGGGCGTATAGCGCCTCCCGGGGAAGGGCGGTTGAGACTGCCCAGTTGGCGCTGGATCAAATAGGCAACGATGTCCGCGGCGGCATCTCGTTCCAGGCCGTCGACGG
The DNA here is from genome assembly GCA_043734985.1 of Chthonomonadaceae bacterium. Lineage (GTDB taxonomy): Bacteria > Armatimonadota > Chthonomonadetes > Chthonomonadales > Chthonomonadaceae > DATGJU01. Next base: position 186 of record JAYTEU010000421.1, on the reverse strand, counting down.
CACGAAAACCAATACCTTCAGCCTGCCGAACAGTACCGATTCGTCCGGCAGCTACGTCCCCGCGCGCGTCGGGACGCTTCTTCAGTATGTCTCCGGGAGCCGTATTCGCTACTATCTCTCGGATGCGACCGGCGCGGCCGGCACGGGGACGATCCTTTGGCGGCAGACGAACAGTTCACCCACGGG
>JAYTEU010000420.1:0-4362 GCA_043734985.1 Chthonomonadaceae bacterium | reverse complement strand
GGATTTGCAAGTGAGATTTTTTGGGACAACGACGTAAATCCGGAAGGCATTGCTGGACGACTTCCACTTGTGAACAACAAGAATTTCACGCTCAGTAACACTACGGGCTTCTTCACCATTACGCTTCCATCGAAATTATTCCTGACAGGGCTGACGACGGATACCTACCAGGTAGGAACGCAGTTCAAAGCTGATTCCGGCATTTTCCATGGGGCGCTTGGATACTACCTGTTCGACAACCTCAACAGTGGATTACTGACACCGGAGGTCACACCCGGCGGACCACTCGACCAGACGCCCGGTACAAGTGCGTATCTTCTGAGGAGCGGTACAGGATTTCAGTCCACCAATGCGCACTATGCCTATGGCCCTAGCCAATTCGGTTTCGGGTCGAATACGTTCAATATCCTTAACCTCTCCCTGCAGGCCGCCGCCAAAGTCCGCCCGAACCAGATTCAGCCGTTCGCATTGTTCGAGTACTTGAACAACGGCTCTGTCAAAGTGGAGAACACCGGCTGGGGAATCACTGTAGGCGTCAACAAATCAAAGCTTGCCGACGGCAAGGCGACAAGTCGTGGCGACTACACGGCATGGGTCACCTACCGGGATGTAGACGCCGATGCAGCTTTGGGAACGTTCGCGGACTCCGACCTGGGCGCCGGCACGGATTACAAAGGTTATCAAATCGGCGTGAACTATCGGTTCCAGGACAACCTGAGCTTCCGCGCCGCATGGCATGATTTTGAGGGCACACCCTTCAAGACAACGAAGACGACGCGCCTCTTCTTAGACTTTATCCGGTACTTTTAGTGCCGAACCGTTGTGCAACACCCGGATCGGATCGATCCGGCAACTCATCCCGCTGGATAATAAGCATCTTCGTCCAGATCAACGGGATGCGCACGTATGACGATGGAAAGGAAACATGAATTCATGCAACCTTCACGCCTAAATTGGTGGGCAGGTAGCGGGCTGGCATTAACCGCGTTCGCTGTCGCCCTCGGGTGCGGAGCAGGTGGATCGATTACGAACAACCTGCAGACGCTGGCCAACGATGACATCACAAGCGTCGCTCTGCCCGGCGATATATCGCGCCTTACCGAGGTCGAGGTTCAGAACCGATCGACATTCGGTTCCGCGCTCGACCCCGCAATTCTGGGTTATCGAAATCTGAGCAGTGACGAAGTCAGCGCCATCAACAAGGGACTGACAATATTTACGGCAGTTCGCCTTGATGCAACCGACGGCTTCGGGCCGTTCTTCAATCAGCGCAACTGCCTGGGCTGTCACATGGCAACCACGCCGACGGGTGTGCAGGTGGCAACTCCTGTCACGCGGGCAAAAACCAAGGATTCGTTCCTTGTTTTCGGAAATTTCGACGCCAACCCGGGGGGGCAGCTCCTGATCGCCGATGAGCTGCGTCCTTTCGGTGGCCCCACGCTTCATAAGCGCTCCGTCGTGGGCTACCCTCCCAAGTCGCTGCCGCCGTTGCCGGGAGCCGCTCTCGTTCGTTCGATCGGCCTTCGGAACGCTCCCTCGTACATTGGTCGCGGTCTGATGGAAGCCGTCCCGGATGACTACATCCTCGCCGGTAAAGATCCGACCATAAGTGGACTGAAAGACGACGGCGGCAACCCAATTCCGGGATTCGAAAACCGCAACAACGAGCATCTTCAGATCGCAGGCGGCAGCAGTGTAACACGGCTCTCAAAGTTCGGTCTTCGCGCGGGCGGCCCGACAATGATCCAGTTTGCACTCGGCAACAATCCGGCGGGTCTTAATAGTCCGTTTTCGCCTGGCCTGAATACCCCCACTCCGCAAGGGAGCCAGAAGCCCCCGGGCAGCGAGCTTACTACTAATGACCTCCGAGACATCCGCACACTTATTCGCATGATGGCTCCCCCGGAGCGCGTAGCTATTGTTCCCGGGTCTGCCGCGGACCGTGGCCGCACGTTATTTGGCGCCCTCAACTACGATGACCTGTCGAATGTCAGCAACCTAAGCGATCCGGTTGTGACTCGCGGCATGCTCCCGACTGCCATGCGCGACACTCTGAATCCCGCCTCACCCGGCAGGCTAAATTGTGTCGGCTGCCACATGCCTATTTCCATCACCGGCTCATCACCGGCGGAACGTGGCGGCGTGGGCGGAAGGCACCTCAGCAACAAGCGGGCGTTCCTCTTCTCGGACTTGCTTATCCACGCGATGGGACATGGTTTGGCCAGCACGCGATTCAACCTCAATTCAGCCTCAGATCCACTCAGCCTCGCCAGCTACGTCGCGGACGCGAACATCCTGGAACCCGGCCAGGATCCTCAGATCGTCACCGCTCAGAACCTGAACCTGGACCAATATGGCGTAAACCCGCGTTTCTACCCTAACCACGACGGCAGGTTCCTTACACCGGAGGATGCAACGCTGATCGATCAGGGACGGGCATCGCCGTTCCACTGGCGTACGGCGACTCTCATGGGTGTTTCTCTTACGGGACCGCCCTATCTGCACGATACCCGCGTTCTGGCGGGCCAACCGGTAGAGAACGGGCTGCGCCAGGCGATCATCTACCACGCCATTACTCGGTTCGTACAACCCGCTCAGCTTGACGGGATCACGAGTTCGACCGATCCGCTCCTAGACAGAGAGAGCGAGGCGTTCCTGAGCGTCCGGAACTTCCTCGCACTCCCGGACACGGGTGTCAACAGCAAGGCCGATGTAATAGCCTACCTGAAGACGCTATAAGCGCTCCTGGAGGGATTGCATGCCCGTGCGAAGAACCTTTTCGCACGGGCAATTTTTTTGCGCAGATTACAGATTATAGAAAGAGAGCACGTGCAGTGAATAAACCCCATTTCGGGCTGACGGGCCTTGCGGTTATGGGCCAGAACCTGGCGCGTAATGTCGCGCACAAAGGCTTTCCAATAGCCGTTCATAACCGATCGGCCGAGAAGACCGCCACTTTCATGAAGGAGCATGGGGCCGAAGGCGAGATTTACGGGTCCACCGATACCGCGTCTTTCGTGGCCGCGCTGGAGGCGCCGCGCGCAATTATGATCATGGTGAAAGCCGGCGCGCCGGTGGATGCCGTGATCGCGGACTTGAAGCCGCACCTATCGCCGGGCGACCTCCTGATCGACGGTGGGAACTCCCTGTTTACGGACACCGAGCGCCGCGTGAAGTATCTGGAGGCAGAGGGGTTCAACTTCCTGGGCACAGGGGTTTCCGGCGGCGAAGAGGGCGCGCTGAAGGGTCCGAGCATCATGCCCGGCGGATCGACGGCCGCGTTTGAACTGGTTAAGCCGATATTCACGAAAATCGCCGCGCAGGTCGACGGAATTTCCTGCTGCGCGTATATCGGCGAAGGCGGCTCCGGCCACTTTGTGAAGATGGTGCATAACGGGATCGAATACGCCGACATGCAGCTCATCGCGGAGGCGTACGACTTGTTGAAGAACGTGCTTGGGTTGACCAACGACGAAATCGGCGAGGTCTTCACGCAGTGGAACCAGGGCGATCTGGATTCATTCCTTATCGAGATCACCGCGCAAATCTTTAAGACCCGCGACCCGGAGACAGGCGGTTACCTGGTCGATGCCGTGCTGGACAAGGCCGCTCAGAAGGGCACTGGGAAGTGGACCTCGCAGAACGCGCTCGATCTCGGAGTACCGCTGACGGGCATCACCGAGGCCGTCTTCGCGCGCTGCCTTTCGGCGCTGAAGGACGAGCGCGTCGCCGCCTCGAAAGTACTGCCTGGACCGTCGGTTACCTTCTCAGGTGACAAGCAGGCGTTCATCAACGACATCCGCGATGCGCTTTATGCGTCGAAGGTCGTCGCCTATGCGCAGGGCTTCGATCAGATGCTGGCTGCGGCGAAGGAGAACGGCTGGACGCTCCATCCGGGCGAGATCGCAACGATCTGGCGTGGCGGCTGTATTATCCGCGCCCGCTTCCTCAACCGAATTCGCGAGGCCTACGATCAGAACCCGAACCTGCAAAACTTGCTGCTGGCGCCCTACTTCACGGAAGCAGTCGCAAAGGGCCAGGGAGGATGGCGGCGGGTAGTAAGCGAAGCAGCGCTGATGGGCATACCCGTTCCGGCGTTCTCCTCGTCTCTCTCCTACTACGATGGGTATCGCCGAGAGCACCTGCCCGCGAACCTGGTCCAGGCCCAGCGCGATATGTTCGGCGCGCACACTTACGAGCGCGTCGATCGACCCGGAACCTTCCACTCTAAGTGGGGCTAAGAGTGTGTAAAAATAGGCAGGATACGCCCCCTAACCCTCCACCCGCACGCGGGTACCCGCACCCAGAGCTAGCCATCGGGCGGGCCCGATCCTAAGTGCAATGAACTGTAGACGCACGACG
>JAYTEU010000419.1:0-7813 GCA_043734985.1 Chthonomonadaceae bacterium | reverse complement strand
CCGGCCCCGGAAACGGCGTAGACCGTGCCGTCCGGCCCGAGCGCCGGTCCCGGCTGTTGTCCGAAAGCGTTGGGCGGCGCTTTCCCCGGTCCTGGAACGGACCACTTCACCGTGTGGGTGGCAGCGTCGATCGCCGACAGGTTGATCCCGCTGACGTAGATCGTGCCGTCGGCGGCGATGGCCGGGGTGCCCGAATCGCTGAGCGGAACAGTCCAGAGCGGCGCCGCGCTGATGGGATTTAGCGCAGTCAGTCCGCTGCCTGTCGAAACGTAGAGGGTGCCGTCCGGGCCAAACACCGGCGCCTCAGACCCGGAGAGATAGCCGTTCGGATCCAGGGACCTTGCGAGAGCTTTCCAAAAGATTGTTCCGGAGGCGCCGGAGCCCTGTCCGCGACCCGAGTTGACGGTATCGGCCCGGTATTTAGGCCAGGCCGACACCGCCAGGCCGGTGCCCAATCCTTGCGCGAAAATCGTGATATCGGCCTGCGCCGAGATTCCCGTGCCCGGCTCGGCCAGTTGTACCCGCGCCGTCCCCGGCGCGGTCGCCCTGAACAGCCCGGTCGGTGAAACTGAGCCGACCCCAGCGCCGGAAACCAGTGTCCACGTCAGGCCGTCCCCCGGGAGCACAACGGTCTTGCCATCCGGATCCAGGGCCTGCCCGTTTAACTGCTGTGAGCCCCCGACCTGCACCCGCAGCGGCTCTCCGAGGACCTGAATCGACTTGATGGTGGAGGCCAGCGTCAGGTTTGCCGTGAACGTCTGCCCGGCGGTCACCGTGACGGTGGTGAGGGCGGAAGCGAAGGTCGCCCCGGTCCCGTCCTTATTGGCGCGCGCCGTGGCTGCAAGCGTATAGTTTCCTGCCGGGATCAGGTAGTCGAACGCGACGGTCTGGGTCGCAGGCAGGTTCGGGGGTCTGGGCGCCAGCACCGTGTAGCGCTGGTCCGGCGTCGCTGCCTGGTACATCTCGAAGTAGAGGCTCAGAGCATACGGGGGAATATAGCGTCCGCCGGCGGCTTTGCCGGGAGACGCGGGCCAGGTGACGACCATCTGAACCCGCCCTTTCCCCGCGTCCTTGGTGGAAGGGGTAGAAGGGCCGGAACTGCTGCCACAGCCGCTCAGAAGCAGAAGGCACACGCCGACAAGCAGTTGGCGCCATCCGGGGCGCGCCGGCGCTGCCCTGCGCGTAGAATCGCTATTTGACATTGATCTGCCCTCCCGGCGCGATGCTGCTCAGCGCCTGCAGGTTCGGAAACGACGGAATCTGTGTCAGGTCCATATCACCTGTGCTGCGGCTCGGGATGAAGCCGGGCGCCGAACACAGGAGCTGCGCGTCGGTGATGGCGGGAACATTGCTGGCGGTTGCGCCCGGTTCCCGGCGTATCAGAATACTGGTCTCGGCACGAAAGAAGGAGAGGCTGGTCGCGGTTGCTACCGGCTGGAGCGTGTCGACATTTCGTTTGGTAAGGTCGTAGAGCAGTCCCAGCGACATCAGCTCGAGGTTGGCATAGGTACGCGGGATAGGGATCTCGCCGGCGCGTGAACCCCGTCCGCCCAGGCCGGTCAGGGCGCCGCAGAGGATCTGTCGCAACGTATCGATCGGACTGTTGGTATAGTCCAGCGGAGGCTTGGGGCCCGGAACCGGAATGGTGACCTTGAACACACTCGCATTGCGAATCTGGTCGCACTCCGTGGTTTCCTGCATCGGATAGGCCGGGATATTGCGATTGGTGGGCAGCTTCTTCTGGCAGAGTTGCTGCAGGAAATCCAGCACCTTTTTACCGGGCTCCGACTGTGTGATGCCGAGCGCGGGCAGGCACTCGCGCCAGGTATCTATCATCGCGCAGGCCTGCGCAAGTGCCAGCGCGCCGAAAATTACCGATCCGACGATCGTTTCGGAGGTACCGATAGCCGCCACGACCACCGCGGCCAGGTTGCCGCCGTCCACCGCCAGTTTTGCGATACAGTTCGCCTTCTTCCCGAACACCTCCCCGATCGCGCTCGTCGCGAGATTCGTCATGAGCTGGGGAATGACGTTCAGCCCCGGGCCGTCTCCCTCCGCAAGTTTGGTAAAAAAGCCTTTCGGATCGCTCATGACAAAACTGACAGGACCCGGGCTGCCGAGGAAGTTTTCCGCGAATGCGCTGGCCGCCGCCTGCCCGTAGAACGAGCCGTATGTCTGTGGCAGGGTGGCGTTACGGGCTACGGCATCGCGGTAGCCCGGCCCCATAGGGACCTGCGCCAGGATCGTCGGAAGCCGCCCGACCTGCGCGGGGATATTGGCGGCGTTTACTCCGGCGCTAAGATCCAGTTGCCATTCTGGATTAACGGTGACACGCGAGTTGGCGCACACGGTATCGACCCAGTCGTTGTGCGTCTTAACCAGCATCGCGTAGAGGAGTTTCATGTTCAGGGGCGTGGTGGCTGCGAGGGTAGCCTCACCAATCAGATAGAGGGAGTTCGTCTGGAAGACCTCGCTCTGCGCCCGCCAGTAGTTCAGATGCGCATGCTGGAGGTCCATCATTCCGGCCGTCCACTGCGGATTGACAAGGCTGGCCGCGCCCTTTAGTCCATTTTTGGACGATACTGCCTCCGCCAGGGCCGCGGTATCGTCCAGTCCGATCTGCGCATTGACCACCCGTTCGTACATCCCCCGGATCACGGGCAGCATCAGTTGGTGAATCTGGATATAGTTGTTGAAATCTGGGGCCGCATCGCGCCCTAGGCCCGCACCGGTAAGAAAATTCTTGTAGGCGGTAACGTCAGAGGACGTGCCCCCAAAGGTGAGCGAAAGGCTGTCTACGGATCGGGAGAATTGGTCGATCTGACTGGCGAGATCGCCGGTCGGCTGCGTGCGCGGAACCGGGGTAAGCCCGGTGGCGATGGTCCCGCCACTGCCGTTTCCCCCGCCACACCCCGGCAGAAGCGACGTCACCGCCGCCCCGGAGAGCAGGAGAAATTCGCGCCGCCTCAGCGCAGTCGCGGAGTCTTGGGAATATTCCGACAGATTGTCGTCATGGGTTCGCGGTCGAAGCATTCGGTGTCTCCTTGCACACAATCGTGCCGGAATAAGGATGGAGGACTGGCAAGAAACGGGAAGCGTCGCAGAATAAACAGCCTGTCTCTACATTCTACAGAACGACCGTTACAGAAGCGTTACAGGATTCCACGGGCCGGTGTGGAAAACACAGATTGCAGATAAGACAAGCGAAGCACATTCACGGTCCGGTACTTCGCGCCCGTCTCTCAGTTACATTTACATTGACCCGCATATTGACCCGTACTTTGACCAGATATAGTGACCCAAGGGATCGGTGGCTTAGCGTGAACGCATTCTGTAACATAACGCTGTTCGGAGGTCTGCGAATCGAGCAGGCAGAGCGGCCGATCATTCGCTTTCGAACGTACAAGACCGCCGCCTTGCTTGCCTACCTGGCGTTCTATCGGGGCATGCCACACTCGCGCGAGGTTCTGTCCGGTCTCTTATGGCCCGACGCGGAGGGCGGCCGTCTGAGCCTGCGCGTCGCACTCGGTTCGCTCCGGCGGCAATTGGAACCGCCGTCCGCCCCGCATGGCAGCATTCTCATTGCGACACGCGCGTGCGTCCAATTGAACTTCGCGGCCGTTTGCACCGACGTATCGGAGTTCGAAGCTGCATTGAGAGCTGCAGCAGTCGCCGCGCCGAACGAGCGCGCCCAGCGGTTGCTATGCGCCATCGAGCTGTACCGCGGCGAACTGCTTCCCGGTTACTATGAGGACTGGATAGGACCCGAGCGAGAGCGCCTGGCGGAGGCTAATCTGGGCGCGCTGCACCAACTCTGTTCGCTGCTTGAGACGGCGGAGGACTTGAACGCAGCGCTGGACTGCGCGCACCGCGCCGTTATTGCCGCACCCTTCCAGGAGGAAGGGTACGTCGTGCTGATGCGCCTGTATTGGAAGGCCGGCCGAACGGCGGACGCGCTGCACCAATATGCGGAACTTAAGCGCGCGCTGAAAGACTCGCTCGACGAGAGTCCTAGCCTCGCGACGCAAAGACTGGCGACAGAGATACGTGAGGCAGTCGATCGGCCACCCTCAGATCCTTCAAAACGCACCCTCCGGCCATCCAAGTGGGCTCCGCTCGGCGACCGCTCGATTGGCCCGGATGCGTTTACTTCACGGCATAGCCTTCCGCCAAATTTTACACGCTGCTTCGGTCGCGAATGCGAAATCGCCCGTTTGAAACTGCTCCTGTCGCCGCCCGAAAGTGCATCCCCAACTTCCCAACGCCTCCGGAGCCAGCCACGACTGATAACGATAACCGGTCCCGGTGGCATTGGAAAGACACGCCTGGCGATCGAGACGGCCCGAAGCTGCTCGGACGCGTTTGAGGGATGTGTAATTTTCGTTTCGCTCGCGGACCTTGCGGATGCGCGGCTAATCCCAGACGCCATCGTGAATACTCTCGGTATCAACCGCGCCGCGCAAGTCGACTCGATGGAGCACGTCATACAGGCTCTTTCGGCAAGTCGAGCCCTGCTGATTCTGGATAACCTCGAACACCTTCTGACGGAAAACCTGCCGACTTCGCTGGACTCGAAACACGATGCCCGCTCGGTCATCGAAGCTCTGTTGTTCCGCTCCCCTGACTTGACGTGCCTGGTCACTTCTCGACAGCCCTTGGAAATTGAATGCGAGATCCAATTCCCGGTCTCTCTTCTGCCTGTTCCCGTCATGGATGACACGATAGAGGCAGTGCGAGTAACAGGCATGGAATCCGGGCTGAATCCAATGTGCGGCCCACGCCGGTTGATGACGCTACCGAGTGTCCAGATGTTTGTCGACCGCGCCCAATACGTTCAGCCTGATTTTCAGTTGACTTCCCGCAATGGGTTCGCCGTGGCAGCGCTTTGCGCGCGGCTGGAGGGAATGCCACTCGCTATCGAGCTTGCGGCAGCCTGGGCACAGTCGCTCACGCCGGCGCAGATGCTCTCTGACCTCGCTTCGGATACCCTGCTGGTAAGCCGGCGCAAGGACCGTCCACAAAGACAGCTATCGCTGAGGGCAGCGATAGAGTGGAGTTTTCAGCTTCTGTCGAGGGAGCAAAGAGGGTTTTTCGTGCGGCTGTCGGTCTTCGTCGGCGGCTGGAGTCTGGATGCAGCCATCGAAATCTGCCAAGTGGAATCTGCGGTCACTGCGCTTGGAGACCTTCGGGCGCGGTCCATGATTGTTGCCGAGGAGGCGGGCGATACGATGCGTTACCGCCTCCTGGAATCGTTGCGGCACTACGCGGCGTCACAGATCACCAAAGAGGAGCGCGAGAGTCTGGCGCTCCGTCACGCCCAGTACTACCTACGACTGGCTGAACGAGCCGAGATTGAGTTGGTCGGGCCGTGCCGGCAGTCATGTATCGACCGCCTGACGGCGGAACAGGGCAACCTTCGAGCTGCATTGGAATGGGGCCGATCCACCGATGTCGGTATAAGGCTCGCGGGCGCACTGCGCGGTTTCTGGGAGATCCGCGGAGAGGCGACCGAAGGACGGCGCTGGCTGACGCGCGCGCTCGCCGGCGTGGAGCGAACCTCGTCCATTCATGCGAGAGCGCTCTACGGAGCAGGATCCCTGGCTGCGATCCAGGGGGATCTCGGTGAGGCGCTGCCCTTAGCGGAAGCGAGTTGGGCACTGTATCAAGAACTGAACGAGCAGCCCGCGGCTGCGGCGGCGGGTACTCTTCTAAGCAAGATATACTATGCTTTAGGAGAACACCAGCGCGCTGGGACGCTCCTGGAACAAAGTCTCCACTTCTGCCGGCAATGCGGTGATGTGCGGGAAATGGCTGCCGCGATGACCGAGCAAGGTCGCCGTCACGGTTTCAATGGGGACTACGGGCCGGCGGAGACTTGCCTCGCCGAGAGCCGTACACTGTACGAGAACATCGGTGATGTGCGCGGGCTCGCCCAGGTCGTCTACGAACAAGCCATTATCCAGCAGTATAGACAGGACTTCGCCGCGGCGCATGCATTCTATCAACAGATGCTGACACTCTGCCGAGACCTTGGCGACCCCGTGGGAACTTCCGCGGCGATGTATGGAATCGGATACATTGCTCGGCTGCAAGGCGATTATGCGGGTGCGGCCGTGACGCTCGAAGATTGCCTCTCGCTGCAAAGGCAATTGGTTTTGAAGCAAGGGATTGCGCTGACTCTGCGCAATCTAGGCTGCATAGCGCGGGACCAGGGAGAGTACGAGCGGGCAACGGCCTTATTCGAAGAAGCGCTTCGGATGGGCCGAGAGTGTTGTGATAGCCAGATGGTTGCCGAGACGCTCGGCAGCATGGGAGTCTTGGCGCTCCATCGCGGGGACTATGAAGACGCGCGCAGGCTGCACGAAGAGTGCCTCCATTTTCGCCGTGCGAGCGACTACAAACAGGATATTGGCGAGTCCCTATTGTGTCTGGCAGTCATCGCGCTTGCCGAAAACCACCCTGAGCGTGCTCGCACCCACTTAGCAGAGGCGCTCGTTCTGTTTCAAGAGGTCGGCAGTCCGGTTGCCCTCGCGAATACCGTTGGCGTCCTTTCGCTGGTCGCGCTCCAACAGGGGCGGAGCGATGAAGCGGAAGCTTATGGTCGGGAAAGCCTGACTCTTCTGAAACGGTCCACGGCGCAGTGTGAAGTTACGGCGCAGTTGGAGCAGATGGCAAGAGTGCGCCACGCTTTAGGAGACCGCGTGCGGGCTGCGCGACTGCTGGGAGCGTCAGAACTGCTGCGGACACGAATTGGACACCGGCGAATTGCCTTCTATCAATTGCTGTTCGAGGATCAGATTTCCGCGTTGAGGACCGAATTGGAAGCCGGCGCTTTTGCGGCGGCCTGGTCTTACGGCGCGGACATGACGCTGGAACAGGCGGTCGAGTATGCACTGGAAATCCGAATGCATCCGTGCGAACCTGTTACGAAGGATGCGAACTAGAACGTCAGGGCGATCATTCCCATCGAGATGCCCGCGCCGGTGCCGGCGAGAATGACTCTCGAACCGCGCTGTATGCGGCCGGAATGTACCGCCTCCGAGAGAAGCAGGGGAACCGAGGCCGCTCCGCAGTTTCCGCGCTTCTCCAGGTTGGTTAGAACCTGCGCCGGGCAGAATCCCAGGCGTTCGGTGATAAGCTGAAGGCCGTGGCGGCTCGCCTGATGGGATACGACGGCATCCACACAGGCCCGATCCCAGCCCAGCCGCACGAAGAACCGCTCGACAAAATCGGGCAGCTTCTTGATCGCCAGCCTATAAATCGCCGTTCCGTCCATCGTGAAAAGGTGCATCTCGCGGGTCGTGGTAGGGTCGTTCGGTGGGTGGAGCGAGCCGCATCCGGGGTACTGGGTCGCCTCCGCTGCCCGGCTGTCCGTCTCAAACTGAGCGTCCCATACGCAGGCAGGATCGCCCTCTTCGGAAGCGGAGACCACGGCTGCGGCAGCGGCATCGCCGAAGAGCACAGCGCTCGCGGGTTCAAGCGGATTCATCGAGATACTGTGGATTTCACTGCTGAAGATCAGCACGTTGCAGTACGCGCCGGAACTTACCAGGTGCGCTGCCGTGTGAAATGCGAACAGAAAGCTCAAACAGGTCGCGTTGACGTCGAAGCAAGGGCAGGAGGGCTCCGACAGGCCAAGCTCTCGCTGGACGAAGACCGCAGTACAGGGCACAGCCTGCTGAGGCGTGATAGACGCCCCGATAATCAGGTCGATGTCGGATGCATCGAGTCCTGCGTGCGCGATCGCTTGACGGCTTGCGCTCGCAGCCATCCCCACGGTTGTCTCTAAAGTGACATATCGCCGCTCCGTCAC
>JAYTEU010000418.1:0-5322 GCA_043734985.1 Chthonomonadaceae bacterium | reverse complement strand
GCGTGCCTTCGATGCCCTTATCCTGCCACTGCACCGTCTCCTCGAAAGGCGCAACGAACAGCGTATAGAGCCGCAGGCTATCCGCGCCGTACCGCAGGGCTATCTCGTCCGGCGTGATGACATTTCCCATGCTCTTGCTCATCTTGACCCAGCGCCAGACCCACTCCGATTCGGGCACGGTCTTGCGTTCGTCCGCGCGCAGCACCTTCCAATCCTCGATCGGGTCGTCGCCGCCAGTCTCGTCGCCTTCGCTCGCGTCCGCGTCGGATTTAGCGACGGCCCGGCCCGGGGTGTAAGCCAGGAGCATTCCCTGATTTCGCAGCTTTTGGAACGGCTCGTCAAACGTCACCAGGCCCGCGTCGTGCATCACCTTCGTCCAGAAACGGGCGTAGAGCAGATGCATGACGGCATGCTCCGCTCCGCCGACATACTGATCGACAGGCAGCCAGTACTCGGCCGACTCCGGCGTGAACGGCGCATCGGCGTTGTGCGGGTCCGCAAAGCGCAGGAAGTACCAGGACGAGCAGGCGAACCCTCCCATCGTGTCGGTTTCCCGCCTTGCGGGCTTCCCGCAGATCGGGCAGGCGGTATTCACGAACTCCGGAATGCCCGCCAGGGGCGATTCGCCGGTTCCGGTAGGCTGGTACTGCTCCACGGCCGGCAGCCTCACGGGAAGTTGGTCTTCCGGCACCGGCACCTCGCCGTGCTCATCGCAGTGAATGATCGGAATGGGCGCGCCCCAGTAGCGCTGGCGAGAGATCAGCCAATCACGTAGCCGATAGTTCACCACGCCTCTGCCGGTACTGCCCTCCTCCAGCCATGCGATCACCTTCCGGACGGTCTCCTTGTTGTTGGGCTGGCCCGCAAACGGCCCGACCGCCATCGCGCCGGTGTCCGCGGTCGCCTGAGTCATCGCCTCCGGTGTCTCGTCTTCAGCCTGCTTGTACACCAGAACGATCGGTATGTCGAACTTGCGCGCGAACTCGAAGTCACGCTGATCGTGCGCGGGCACCGCCATGATCGCCCCGGTACCGTAACCCATCAGCACATAATCCGCGATCCAGATCGGGATCGCCTCTCCAGTGACCGGGTTCGTTGCATAAGCGCCGGTGAAGATCCCGGTCTTGGTCCGGTCCACGCTCTGACGCTCGATCTCCGTCGCCTGCTGGGCGCGCTTGCGATACTCCTCCACGGCCTCGCGCTGCTCCGGCGAAGTTATCGCATCGACCAGCGAATGCTCTGGAGCCAGCACCATAAAAGTAGCGCCCCATAGCGTATCCGGCCGCGTAGTGAAGACACGGATTGTGGGCGTAGTTATATCTGCTCCACTCCCTTGCGTCGAATGTGGTACAAGGTTCGGATTTGGGATTACCGACTGCCGATTGCCGATTGCCGACTGCCGAATCGGAAACTCCACCTCTGCGCCCTCACTGCGCCCGACCCACTCACGCTGCTGCTGCTTGATTCCCTCCGGCCATTGAATTGTGTCCAGCCCGCCGATCAGACGGTCCGCGTACTCCGTGATCTTGAAGTACCACTGCGGCATCGGGCGCTTCTCCACGGCCGTGCGGCAGCGCCAGCACCTGCCCCCGACCACCTCCTCATTCGCCAGGCCGGTCTTGCACGTGGGGCACCAGTTGATCGCCGTGTTCGAGCGATAGGCCAATCCGCGCTTATAAAGCAGCAGGAAGAACCACTGGGTCCAGCGGTAGTAGTCCGGCATGCTGGAGTTGATCTCGCGCGCCCAGTCGTAAGAGTTCCCCACCAGGGTGAGCTGACGGCGATAGTTGGCGGCGTACTCCGGAACCATCTCCTGCGGGTTTCTGCCCTGCTTGATAGCTTCGTTTTCCGCGGGCTGGCCAAAGGCGTCCCATCCCATGGGATTCAGCACGTTAAAGCCCTGCATGGTCTTAAACCTGCACGATACGTCCACCGGTACATAGTTCCGGCAATGCCCGACGCTGATGCCCGCTCCGGAAGGATAGGGGAAGAAGGAGAGCGCATAGAACTTCGGGCGGTTGCCGGTGCTGTTGGTCCTGAAGAGCTGGGCCTTGCGCCATCGATGCTGCCATTTGTGCTCTATCTCCTGGAAATCGTAGCGGTTTTCGCTTCGGCTGTCGTGAGACTGCGCAGCTGTTTCATTCGAGTCTTCGCTCATGGTCATTGTCGCCTTTGATTCGGAATGGGATCCGGTCCTGGACTCCGGGCACAAAATATAAACTCCGGCAGACCGTGTGCGGCCGCCGGAGTTGAATTACCAACCAGTACTCGCCGGGTGACCGTTCAGGGAATGTCGCGCGCAAGCAGAAGCTGCGACGCAAGCCGGAGCAGGCCCGACGAAAGGTGTTCGGAACGATAGGCTACTTCAAATTGTTGACGGAATTTTGGATTCATTTCCTCTATTATACGGCGTTTCGTTTCGTTCGTCAATGCCCTCAAAAGATCGCGCGGACAAGGTCGTTTGCACCTAGACATTTGAAGGATAATCCGCTATACTTGCTGGACCAAGCAATACCGTGAGGCGCGGAGATGCCTGACCGTCCGGAGCAGAAACGGACAGGCGTAAATTGGGTTCCGCAGTTTCCGTCGATAAAGGAACCTATTCGGCGCGGCGTAGTTAGATGATTCCCGACCGACGTTTAATTCGCCAGGGATGGCATGACGTGAATGAGACCGACGGACCGTCTCGCGAGAAGATTTTTAAGGAAGGGTCATGCTCACTATGTTTCAGCAAGTTGTAAGTGCGCCCAGCCTCGCCAGGCTCAGGAAGTGGCGGCCCGGCGCTAACGTGTTTCGTGCCGCCTTTTCGACGATCGTTGTCGGAGCGGCCGGATTGTCAGCCCTATCGTCAGGGGCGCAGGCGCGTGTTACGCCCGTGCATCTTTGGGTCGCGGGACGGGTGATCCCGCTCAAGACCTCCGCGGTCTGGACCGGTCGCGACACCTACATCCCACTTGCGGCGCTTCCGGCGATCGGCGCTAGGGGCACGCTCGGACCGCGTCGTGACGGAGTGACTGTACGGCTGCGCAGCGGCCGGCTCGATGTGCTTCCGATTACCAGGCGCAACGGAATTGTGATGGTCAGCCTGACCGACCTGGCGGAATCGGCCAATGCGTCGATTATCAAGCCGACTGCGTCTCCCGCCGCCGGGCTGAAACCGAACACCGCCTATCTGCTCGCGCATATTACGGATGTGCATCTCCAGGCCAATCAAATTCGGGTAGTAACCAGTTTCGCAGTGCCGTTTGTTTCCAACACGCTTCCCGGGGCTGTCGCTCGGGGCTATGTCGATTGTATCGGCGCAGTCGCCGCGCGTGACTTCAAGCCCGCGCGCCTCGCTTCCGTAGAGCGCCGCGCCGAGCGCATCCGCGTGGGGCAGTTCTCGCCCGATATTGCCCGCGTGGTGGTTGAGTTGGCTCCCGGCGTAGCGCTGGAGCGCAACAGCACGGACGGCCGAGTGACGCCTACGTTTATGGCCGCACTGGAAACTGGCGCGCGCTCCGGTTCTGTCGTCCGCGCATCCCGACGTGCCAATCCTGCAACCGGCAATAGCATCGACGATGTGCCGCCGTCCACACACCGCCGTCGAGCCTCCCAGACGACCATCCCGGACGACTACGCGAACGGCGAGGCCCCTCGCACCGGAACGTCCGGTATCAAGCGAAGGCCGAGACAGGTGGACCCGGATTCGGATACGGGATCGCGACCACCAGTTACGGGTACCCGCCCGACTAACACTACCACGCGCGCGGCGGACATTCGGGGTATCTCGTTCGAAACGCGGGACAACCAGAACATTCAGATCGTTATCGAGACGAGCCGCAAAGCGCGCGCCTACGTGCGATATTCGGCCACGGCTCGACAGGTCATCGTGGACATTCCTAACTCCAGGCTTAATCTGGACGACGACCGGCAAAAAGAGCAGGACATCCAGCATCCGCTGGTCGAGGGCCTGAACGCCGCCACGGTGCAGAATTCTCCGCGCCTTCCACCACTTACGCGCATCACAATCGATGCTCCACGCATAGTTTCGACGTCGATCGAAACGGACGTACACCAGATCGTTCTCGACATCACCGTTCCCAGAAGCAGCCGCAACACCACGATTCGCCCGGGCAGAGCCGGACGGGCCCTCGTCGTGGTAGACGCTGGGCATGGCGGGGCGCTGACCGGCGCCAAGGCACACGTCCGCAAGCGGCCCGTTTACGAGAAGGACATTACGCTCGCCATCGCCACCAAGCTTCGATCCGCCCTGGTGGCGCGAGGCGCCCGGGTCGTCATGACCCGGGTCGGCGATGTCAACGTTCCATTGGCGGACCGTCCGCGTCTTGCCAATGAGGTGGGCGCGAACGTTTTCATCAGCATACACAACGACTCCTGGGGCAAGGCGAACTCCATCACCGGCACTACATCCTACTTCCATGGCAAGAGTGCCGAGAGCCGCCGACTCGCTCGCTGCGTGGAAAAAGAGCTGGCTTCGGTCAGTGGCCTACGTGATCGCGGCGCAATGTCCGATACTACTATGTATCCCGTCGGGTTCTGCGTCCTGCGCGATACCACGATGCCGTCGGTACTGTGTGAAGTCGGATATCTGAACAATCGCACCGACCGGGCGAAACTGGTGGATACCGGTTTTCAGCAGCGCGTGGCCGAAGCTATGTGCAACGGCATACATAACTATGTATCGGGCGAGTCAAAAACCGCGCGCCATCGCTCCAAAAAGCAGCCGACTTCGGCCTGACGAACGGATTGGTTTCAACATCCAAATGCTGTTCATACCTGTGAAACGTCTGGAAAACTTTGGAAAAACTGGCTATACTGTGGTAGCTTGCCTGGATCGACCGTCCGGATGCGGTAGTCCGGCTTCCAACCCTGTAGTTGCCAGGCAGAATTGCACTTCAATTCTGCCTTGTTTCCATTGACCGATAGGGTCACGCTTTCGAATCGCTCCCAAATCCCTTGGCAAAGGTCAGGTGCAATCGTGCAACATCCGCGTAATTTTTCGTATCTCGTCGTCTCATCCTTCACTTCCGTCCTTGGCTGCTCCCTCCTTGGGCTCACCGCTTCCCCGAGTTTTGCTCAAGTACCCGGGTCTGCGCCGCCGAAAACCCACGCGGTCCATTTCTGGGCTGCGGGCCGAATCGTTCCGTTGAACATAGCCGCGCAAACCGACGGCCGCGAGACCTACGTGCCGCTCACCGCGCTTGAGGTCATCGGCGCGAAGTTCCGCCTGGTTTCCAACGCCGCCGCGGTGCGCGTTACCGGCAAAAACAGACGTGAGGAAGACATTTCGGTGGTCCAGTTGAAGGGGATCATCATGCT
>JAYTEU010000417.1:0-1683 GCA_043734985.1 Chthonomonadaceae bacterium | reverse complement strand
CGAAGGTCACCGAGTTGTTATCGGAAATCGCCTGATCGATCTCCTTCGGATAAGCATCATAATAATAAAACGCTGCATTCACCCGATGGAGCGGCATGCGGAAATGCGACGCAGTCGCTTCAGCGTCCATTTTGTATTCTCTTGCGACCATAATAAGCTGCCAGATAGGAAGCGCTCCCTTGAGACAGGCATGGCGTTCGCCGTTGAAATTACGGAACTCGATGTCCGAATACTCCTCCTGGCGCAGCCATTCTTCAATTGAGCGGGAAGCTGCCTCATTGATGGTCCTCCCGGTACGGCGGGCGGAGACCCTCAAGCGTTCGGCGGTTTCATCCGGTAGGCGCAGACTGACAACCTGTGACATAGCTGATTCCCTTTCTGTGAAATAATTACTTTGTAATTAATGTACACTATGTAGCAACTCATGTCAAGCAAGTGCAGGCAGGACAACGGCGGCCCCGTGCCGTAGATAGAGAGCGTGCCAAGGCAAAGTACCGGGAGTGGCGTACCGTTGAAGAAGATCGAGGCGATTATCCGGCCGCTGAAGCTGGACGAGGTTAAGATCGCGCTGGGCGAGGTCGGCGTGACGGGGCTCTCCGTCTCCGACGTGCGCGGGAGCGGGCGCCAGCAGGGGCACCGGGAGAGCTTTCGCGGAGTCGAGTATTCGGTAGCGTTGCCCATGAAGATCAAGATCGAGATCGTTGTCCGCGACGACGAGGCGGCCCAGATCGTAGACACTATTGAAAAGCACGCGTGGACGGGCGAGACCGGGGACGGCAAAATCTTCGTGCTGCCGATGGAAGACGCCATCCGCATACGGACCGAAGAGCGTGGCGAAGAGGTTTTGTGATCGGCAATGGGACGCCTACCTGTACAACTCACACTCTCAGCCCTGGCGATTGCCCTTGCAGGCGCGATGCCCTGCAGGGCCGAGGATGCCGGTACGCACGATAACTCTGCGGACCGATATTCGGTAAGCGTCTGCGCGCGGACAGACCGAACCGAGGATGTGCCGTCCACGCAGGCGGCCTGGACGACGGCGCTTGCGAGGATGACGTTTCAGGCTCCCGATTACGCGCAGCTTCAGGCGTTCGTCCAGTCGGACCCCGAGATGGTCTATTCGACCCTGCGGGACGGCTGGCCGCGCATCGAGAATGTGACGGTCCGCCAGTTCCTCTTGCAGCTTCTGGTGAACGGCGTCGGAATGCAGATGGTGAACGGAAAGCTGGGTGACCGCTACGCCCCTAATCCGCACCTGCTGGACATCCTTGCGCTCGGCTTGAACGATCCAACGGTACAGATCCGAAACGTCGCCTCGCAGGCGCTCGGCGGGATCGCCTTTCGCGAGATCCGCAGCCTGGAGGATCTTCAGGAGTGGCGCAAGGAGGGCGGGGACGGGCCGATCGCACAGTTGATGGAGCGGTCCTGCCGGGTTAGCCTCGCTCAGCTCGAATCGCCGAAGATGGAAGAGAGGGCGAACGCCTATCGCCGCCTGCTCCATATCCCGTTCCATTCGGGCCGGTATACCTCTTCCGCGCACGGAGTCACCACGCACGGGCTAAGCGTCAGTGGGCTGGTTTCCCTGCGTCGTGCCGCGGCGAGAGACGCGGGGCTGATCGAGATCGCGGCGCGGGGGCTGAAGCCTGAGAACCCGGCCCTGCTCCGCGAGATGGCGCTCAGGCT
>JAYTEU010000416.1:0-6902 GCA_043734985.1 Chthonomonadaceae bacterium | reverse complement strand
AAGCGGGCGCTGGACTACTGCTCCACGGCCTACACTCCCTATCAGTTCCGCCAGCTTCGGATCGTCGAGTTTCCGGACTATGCCCAGTTCGCGCAGTCGTTTCCGAACACGGTCCCGTACTCCGAGGGGATCGGCTTCCTGGCCCGGGTGGAGGACAAGACCGTCAATCGTGATGGGGACATCGATTATCCCTTCTACGTGACCGCGCACGAAGTCGCGCACCAGTGGTGGGCGCATCAGGTGCTCGGCGCGAACACGGAAGGCTCAGAAATGCTTTCGGAATCGCTGGCCGAGTACTCTTCGCTCATGGTTATGGAGCGCGAGTACGGCAAGGAGCGGATGCGGAAGTTCCTCCGGCTCGATCTGGACCGCTATCTATCCGGCCGCAGCCAGGAGCGGGAGGGCGAGAACCCACTCGCGAAGGCGCAGCACCAGCAGTATATCCACTATCAGAAGGGCGCGCTCGTCTGGTACGCCATGCGGGAGCGGCTCGGCGAGTCCACGCTCAACGCGGTGCTCTCGAAGTTCGCAAAGGATAAGGGATTCCAGAATCCGCCGTACACCACGTCGGAAGAGCTGGTGACTCGGCTTCGCGCTGCCTCGCCGCCCGACGCGCAGACCTTCATCTCGGATCTCTTTGAGAAGATCACGCTCTATAAGTCCCGCGCAATCTCCGCAGAAAAAGTGAAATCAGCGGACCGTTGGCGCGTTACGCTCCGTACTCATACTGAGAAGGTCTATTCCGACGCGAAGGGAAACGTGACTCCGGTCCCGCTCGACGACTGGATGGAGGTCGGCGTGTTCGGCAAGGGGCGTCCGGGCAGCAAGGAACCCGGGAAGCCGCTTGCGCTCCAACGCCGACGCCTGAACCGCGCCGAGAATGAGTTCACGTTCGAGGTCGCCGAGGAGCCGTTCAAGGCCGGCATCGACCCGAACTATAAGCTTCTGGACCGCAGCCCGGACGAGCACCTCATCTCCGTAACGGCCGGCCAGTCGATAGTGGGACAGGCGGGCGCCGCAGGCAAATGATCATTGTAAACAACATCACAAAGACAT
The DNA here is from genome assembly GCA_043734985.1 of Chthonomonadaceae bacterium. GTDB lineage: Bacteria > Armatimonadota > Chthonomonadetes > Chthonomonadales > Chthonomonadaceae > DATGJU01. The sequence continues at coordinate 5,846 of JAYTEU010000416.1, read as the reverse complement.
TCCAGGATAAGAAGCGGGGAACGGTTCGGGCAGTCGACGGAGTGTCGCTGGAGGCGCATCCGGGAGAGATATTCGGACTGCTGGGACCTAACGGCGCGGGCAAGACGACGCTGCTGCGAATACTGGCAACGATCCTGACCCCGACATCCGGCTCTGCGGAGATCGGTGGCTTTGACATCGTCAAAGATTCCGCGAGCGTACGCGCGCAGATCGGGTACTTGAGCGGATCGGCGGGGCTGTACGATCGGCTGACTGGCCGCCAGGTTCTTCTTTACTTCGCGACGCTGTACGGCCTGAAGGACGCGGCGGCCCGGCTGCGGATCGACCGGCTTGTCGAGGATCTGGACATGGGCTCGTACATCGACGGCAGGTGCGACAAGTTCTCGACCGGGCAGAAGCAGCGTGTCTCCATCGCTCGCGCCGTCATTCACGATCCACCCATTCTCTTCTTCGACGAGCCGACGAACGGCCTTGACCTGATCGCCGCGCGCACGGTCGTCCGTTACATCAAGGACTGCCGTACACAGGGGAAATGCGTGGTGTTCTCCACTCACATCATGAGCGAAGTCGAGGCGTTGTGCGACCGGATAGCGATCGTCTACGACGGCAAGGTCGCCGCAATCGGCACCATGGACGATCTGCGCCGCCAGACCGGCGCGCAGTTGTTCGAAGACGTCTTCATGCGGATCGTGGGGCTGTAGATACGCATTCACTTCACGCCGGAATTGCGTTCGGTAATTGGTTCGAGGAGTAGTAACACATGTGGAGGGCTATATTCCGCAAGGAGTTCGCGGAGGTTTTCAGCGACTCGCGCACGATCTTCAACGTCGTGGTAGGGCCGCTGCTTTTTACGCCGCTGCTTCTGGCGGGGATCGGCAGTCTGGCGCGCAACCAGGCGGCGGAGACGGCGAGCGAGAAAGTAGTGGTGGCCGTGGCGGGAGCGTCGAAGGCGCCCTCGGTCGCGGCTGAAATGAAGTTCGGTAGTACCCAGGGGATCACCTTCACGACGGCGGGCAGCCTTGCCGAGGTAGAGCAGATGGTCCGGGACCGGCGGGTGGGCGCGGGCCTTGTGGTTGGGGCAGAGGCAGAGCGCCGGATGAAAAGCGACCTTCCCGCGCCGGTAACGGTCGTTGCCGACACGGGAAACGAAGCGTCGTCGCACGCGGCGGACCGCCTTAAGGACTACCTCCACGACCGTGGCGAACGGCTGGCGGACCGTCGGCTCCATGCCAAAGGGCTCACGCGAGATGCGATCCGCCCGTTCGAGATCGGCGACCTTGCCCTGAAGGGTAGCGCGCCCACCATGCTGCTTCTGGCGGGGTTCCTGCCTTATATCCTCGCGATGTCGGCGATCATGGGCGGCTTGATGGCGGCGTCCAATACCGTCGCGGGCGAGAAGGAGCGCGGCACGCTTGAAACGCTGCTCGTGACGCCGGTCTCGCGGACGAACATCGCGCTCGGCAAGTTCCTGATGGTCACGGCGACCGCGCTTCTCTCCTCGACGCTTTCGCTCGTCGGGATGCTCTGGCCGTTCTATGTGAAGCTGCCGATGTTCGCCTGGATGGCGTCGCAGGGCCTGTCGCTCAAACCGGCAGCGATCATCGCATTGGTGCTCGTGCAGGTGCCGCTGGCACTCTTCGGCGCGGGCGTTTTGCTCGCGCTCTCCACGTACGCGAAAAACCAGAAGGAGATGCAGACCTATACGCTGCCGGTCGTGCTCCTGGGCACGGTGGGCTCGATGCTCTCCATGCTGCTGAAGCCGAATTGCCCGCTCTATTGGGCATTCGTTCCCGTCACCAACGCCGCGCTCGTTTTGAAACAGGCGCTTCAGGGCATCATCAGCGCGCCGTTCATAGCTATGGCTTGCGTAACCTCGATGCTCTACGCCGCCTGCGCCGTCCTGCTCGCCGCGCAGCTCTTCCGCCGGGAGTCCGTGCTAACGCGCTTCTAATAGGTAATCCGACGAATAATTGAGAGCATCTGAAAAACCACTACAGCTAGTATGCCGAATTGAACGTTCGCCACTGTAAATTGCGCAGACAAATTATTCCTCGGAATATCTAACAGCTTAACGATGCGCAGAAGAGGCGGGCAGTTCAGCCGTCGAAACCGCCTGCCTCCGAAAACCCGATTACTTCTCACTCTCAACAACTACCCTCTAACTCACTCTCTCAAACTTCACCCGCTCACCTCAACACCCACGAATTCACTCGCCCGCACCAATCACGGCGTTGTATCCAGAAGGATCGGACGCGACTTATGCGCCTGCACCGGGCGCGCATCGCCATGCGGGAAGATCGCGGCGAATCGCGCAATCTGCACCGTGGAAAGCGCGGCCGGGGTTGTCATCACGTTTCACACTACGCCTTTCGTGCACGGCGATGTAGTAAGTGAACCGGAGTAGCGGAACGTGGTCTGGTTCGTCGGCAGGACTGGGGACTGGCTCGTGCCGCTGGAGCAGGTAGCGACCGTCGGATCCGGCGTACACCAGAATTCCGGACCTTTCGCTCCTTCGTAGGTAAAGTGAACGACTTTCGTCCCACCTACCTTATCATCATCATCGCCGGTGTATGCGCCCAGAAGCAGATTGCCGGGTACAAACAATAACAGCGGTAACATCCAGCGCGTTGCAATTCGCATAGTTATCTCTTAAAAATTGTACTCGTCAGCGAAACGGGCACGTGAGTTGTGCGTGGCGCAACAAGTCCCCGCGCAAAACCGATTGCCGTCCAAGATCGGCCGGGCCAGCGATCTTTGTCACTCTGGGCCAGCGTGATGACCGTGGCAATGTCCAGGGAACGAACAACAGAGTGCAATATCCAATCTACTATCGAGAAAGCCAAGCGCCGTCGGCATAAGTACGAAGTACTCTCCGCAACTTACCCGGGCGAGCAGTTTTCCGACCAGGCATTGGCGTACTAATGACATTTTGTAGGTTGATAAGCGGGGCAGGTCGAGTGCTGGTAAGCACATTGAAGGGGAAACACGGCGGAGACGTGTTGAGATAGGGGCGATGCTCACTGTAGATCGAAGTTCCCATGGGGAACGCGCATTATCTCGGAGGGGCATGACCTCCGCCGGAAAAGAGCGCCAGAATCGGATCCTTATACGCGAAAAGCAGGAGGATTACGTAGGCGACCAGGCCGATGCGCAGGGCGCGCGGCACGAACACAGGGCTGCGCTTGCGGGCTGCCTCCGCTATTACCAGCGGGATGGCAAGCAGCAGAGTCTTGACGAGCGAAAGGCCCGCCGGCCCGAAATGCTCCAAGACGCTACTCATCAGGGCGTTTCCTTCCTGCGCCCGGTGGCTGGCGATCAGAAAGATGGTCGCCAGGAGGTCAAAACAGCCCAAGGCCGCAAGCGCGCGGGTCTCCGGGAGTACAAATCGGCTATCCAATGGTGGCTGCGACATGGAACTGTACTTCTACTGCACTGCCTTAAATCCCTCCGTGCCTACTTCATTTTGATTTGGTAAGGCGCGGGGCTGGCATATGTGAGAGGCAAAAAAAGGGAAAGGGCGTGGCTTCCGGACCACGACCCTTTCCCAGCCTACTCCAGCAGCTTGTTATGACCACGGAGAAAACAGTTATTCTGACGACGATTTTCGGGTAAAGTTCAGACGGAAAGGGATTATTTTGCGACGTTACTCCAATACTAGCCATGTCTCTCGCGATCAATGGGACATGAGTGGCCGTGACGGATTGTTCCCTCAAAGGCTCTCCACGTGTGCTTACACCTTTACTTGCGACTGCCGTCGAGCCAGGCGATCGCTTCGCCGATGGGATCGGCATTCGGGTCCGTGAACAAATATCCGTGCGTGCCTTTGATGGATTCTAGCTTGACGGTGGCGCCATGCTCAGTTAGGACTTTCTGTGCCGCCGCCGTCATAACGTAGGGAGTGGCTTTGTCGTCGGAACTGTGCTGGAGCAGGAATCGGCGGCTCTTCGCGCGGGCCAGGGGCGGCAGATTGGCCGATTTAAATGTGGATCCCAGGATGTAAAACCCCTTGAAGGGTGTGGTCTCATCGAGCGCGCATGCGTAGGCAGCCGGGCCACTCTCCGCCGTGCCGTGCAGGTAGATGCGATTGCGGTCGACGCTGTGCGTAGCCATCACATCCTGAACGATGTCGGCGGCGAACTTCTCGGTGGTGAACTTCGCCTCCTTCACTTGCTTCAGGCTGTCCACGGTAATCCACATTGTGGGCTGCGGTTCCGTCCATTTCGGCGCGACCGCTACCGCTACCAGATAGCCGTTCCGAAGGGCTTTCTGCTCGACGTTCTGCCAGAAGAGCGCCGCGCTGGAGCCGTTCCCGTCAGGCGGCAGCACAACCAGTAGTCCTGGAGGCGTATTATCGGCGGCTCCCTTAGTGGCGGCGTTGATCCGCAGCAGGCCCGGATGCGGCCCTCCTGGTGGCCCGGGAGGGCCGCCGAAGCCCTGCTGACCGCGCGAGAAGGTCACGGGGCTGACAAGCCAGTAGGTCTTTTTGAAATCCCCGGCGATCTGATGCTGCTCCGGCCCCTGAACCCCTCCGGGTACAGCCGGCCTCTGCCGAACCACCAGTCGTGGGATTGGCAGGGCGCGGACGTCGGCGGAAAATCGCGCCGCGTTCCGTGTCCACCACTTTCGCCACCAATCCGCGTCGTGAAGCACTCCCGAGGTATTGCCGGTAATCAGGTTGAGTATGTTGCCGAGCACGCGCTGCCCGTCCGGGCTTTTGTCCCCATCGATCATGGCGATCAGCGTCGGGATGACACGCGGTTCGCCCATTTGAGTGAGCGAGTAGCCGACATTGTCCGCATCCGGGTCGGGATACTCCTTAACGAACATCTTCAGCAGGACATCCGACGCCCAACGGTTGTCCGGAGTAGCAAGAACTCCGAGGGCCTGCCTCCGAAAGTTCGCGTCGATGTTGGGCTGGATAAACGGCATCAAAACCTTGCGCAGGTAGGGCTCGTCCATCTTGAGGTTGCGCAATACGGCAAAGACCGTCCAGGCTGTCGTGGGACCGGCCGCCCAATCCGCCAGCGCCTCTGGTAGCCCGGACTCGAGCATCGCCTTGCGTCGCTCGCGCGCGTGGGGCGATCCCCCAAGGTTGTAGGCGATGCGCTGGAGAACGGAAAGGCGGGCGAAACGACTCGCCTCGTCTGTCTTTATTACACTTTGCACGTATTCGTGGCAGCTCTCTCGCATCGTCTCCTCTAGAGACCGATTTGCCTGTCTCAGCCGCCACTTGTCATACGCGCTAAAGTCCTCCGCGTAGCTTTCAAAGCTGTACATCTCCAGGGCTTGCAGCGCACGGTTTTGAACGAAAAGCGACGTGTCCTTCACACCCATATCAAGCAGATCCAGCACGCGCGGATGGTCCTGGACCATATTCAGTAGGTAGAGCCGCGTTTCAGGCGAGGGAGTTCTTTGCCAAGCATCCTTGAAAAGGTTGAAACTGGTATCGGGAGGCAGGCTCAGGAGCGATTGAATGGTGCGCGCGCCCTCTACGCTGTTCGGTGCAATCGAAATCAAGCGCTGCTGCATTTCGACCTGCCCCGTGCTTGAAATCGTCTGCGCCAACGCGCTGGTGGCCGGAAAGCCGATTGATAAGAACACCAAATAGAGGAAGACGCACGTAACTCCGTTAGTTCTGAGACGCCGACAGGGAAAGGTGATAACGGTCGGGCTAGGCGGCGCCTCAAAAAGGATATCATGCTTATTAGACTTACTATGGCTGCAAAGGGCGGCCTGGCTGGAGGATTGCTGGGATTGGCAGTTCATTTTCGATGAGTACCTGGCAGTAAAACAGGCTGAGCGCGTGACACTGCGTCACGCGCTCAAGAGGCATTGATAATTGGTAA
>JAYTEU010000415.1:0-20752 GCA_043734985.1 Chthonomonadaceae bacterium | reverse complement strand
TGGTTCCCGAAGGAGAGCGTCAACCGGATCACGACCATGGTCGCAAACCGGCCGGACTGGTGTGTCTCGCGGCAGCGCTCCTGGGGAGTGGGCATCCCGGCCTTCTATTGCAACGCGTGCGGCGAGCACATCCTAACCCGCGAGAGTGTCGGGGCGGTGGCGGATCTGGTTCGGCGCGAGAGCTCCGACGCCTGGTACGAGCGCTCCCCCGAAGCGATACTGCCGGCGGGCTTTGCCTGCCCGAAGTGCGGCTCCGGCGTCGCCGAAATGCGCAAGGAGACCGACGTGCTCGACGTATGGTTCGACTCCGGCTCCACCAATCGGGCGGTGCTGGAGAGCACCGAGCACTGGCCGGACCTTCACTGGCCCGCGGAGGTCTACCTGGAGGGCGGCGACCAGCACCGAGGCTGGTTCAACTCCTCGCTGATGATCGCCGTGGCCACGAAGGGAAGCGCGCCGTACCGCTCCGTCATCACCAACGGATGGACGCTCGACGAGAACGGCGAGGCTTTCAGCAAGAGCAAAGGGAACGGTGTCAACCCGCTTACCGTAATCGAAAAGTACGGGGCGGACATCGTGCGCTGGTGGGTCGTCTCCCAGAACTTCATGGAGGATACGCGCTGCGGCGAAAATCTGCTGAAACAGGTCAGCGAGATGTACCGGCGCATCCGAAATACGTTCCGCTTCCTGGTCAACAACCTGTACGATTTCGATCCGGCCCTCCATGCCGTTGCCGAGTCGGAGATGGAGGATCTGGACCGCTGGGCGCTCGAGCAGTTGAACCTGGTGGTGCAGACCGGCGAAAACGCGTATAATAGGTATGAGTTTCACCGCGTATACCAATCTGCGATCAACTTCTGCGGCGTCGAGCTGTCCGCTTTCTATCTGGACGTGCTGAAAGACAGGCTCTATGCGTCGGCGGCCGGGTCGCCGGCGCGCCGCTCCGCGCAGACCGCGATGCACCGAATCGCCGAGACGCTCGCGCGCCTCCTCGCGCCGATCCTCGTGCATACAACGGACGAGGTGTGGGGCTATCTCAAGATCGAGAACAAGCCGGAGAGTGTCCATCTGGCCGACCTGCCCTCGCCGCACCCCTCCAACGAGGCTCTGCTCGCGCGCTGGGCTCCGCTGCTGGAGGCGCGCGACGGCGTAAAGAAGGCGATCGAGGAGGCGCGGCAGTCCGGGCGCATCGGCAATCCGCTGGAGGCGAAGGTCACCCTGCCCGCCGCTTACGGCGCGCTTGCCTCCTTTGGAGTCACGCTGCCGTCGCTCTTCCTGGTATCGCAAGTCGCTTTCGGGGATGGCGATAAGGTCGAAGTCGGACCGGCCGAGGGCGTGAAGTGCTCTCGCTGCTGGCTCATAAAGCAGGACGTAGGCGGTTCACCGGACCATCCGGAGCTTTGCGCGCGCTGCGCCGCCGCAGTAAACTAAAAAGGAGATTAACATGGCCTCGACGCCGAAACGAACGGATATTAAACTGGGCGACTTTAAGAAACTGCTCCTGGAAGAGCGCGCCCGGGTCACGAAGACGCTGCGCGAGGAAGAGGCCGAAATCCGCGAGGAGATGGCGGACGCCTCCGAAAACGAGATCTCGCGCACGAGCACGTTCGACAGCGCCGAGAACGAGGACACTGCCGCAATAATGGCCGATCGGGATAGGGAGAACGCGCTGGACGAAAACGAAAAGCAGCTTCTGCACGAGATCAACCACGCGCTCGATAGAATTTCGGACGGCACCTACGGGATATGCGAGGTGACGGGCGAGCCGATCCCGACCGAGCGGCTCCGCGCCATCCCGTGGGCCACGATGACCGTCGCCGCGGCGGCCCTGCGCGATAAATGAGGACGGAGAGAGCGAGCAGTCTCTCCGGCCTGTTCAAGAGGAGTAACCAGGTTGGTCGAACCATTGCCGGAACGCGCCGCTTCGCAGGACGGACTGCGTCCCTTCTATTTCTATACGATCGTGATCCTCGTGTTCGCGGGCGATCAGATAAGTAAGGCCCTGATTCAGCGGTCGATGAGCTTCGGCGAGTACCGCGAGGTCTTCGGCTCCAGCTTTATGCTGACGCTGACGCAGAATACCGGGGGCGCATGGGGCCTGCTTCCCTCCGGCAATAGGCTATTCATTGCCTTCGCGGCGGTGGCGATCGTGGCGCTCCTGGTCGCCTACCATCGCGTCGCGCGCGGAGACCTGCTTGTGGCCTCCGCGTTCGCCCTGGCGCTGGGCGGCGCGACCGGCAATCTGGTGGACAGGCTCCGTTACGGTTACGTCGTCGATTTCTTCGACGCGCGCATAATTCACTGGCCCATTTTCAACGTGGCGGACTCGGCGATCTCCCTCGGTATCGTACTGCTCCTGGCGCACTACGTTCGCTCGATGCGCGCGGAGTCCGCCCAGCGGCACGAGTCGGCTGTCAGCTCAGCGGCGCTTAAAACAGAAGAGCCTGCAATCAACGCGCATGAATAGGCGGCGCGGCGCGGAATCGGCGCCCGCGCCTGAAGGTTCGGTTGGCTCAAGGCAGGGCAGTCGGGCCGCGTCAGTCGCCGTCTGCCGGAAGTCAAAGTGAGATAATGCATCCAATTCTCTTCCATATCGGCAATTTCACCGTCCGCTCGTACGGCGTACTCCTGATAAGCGGCTTTCTGCTGGGCCTCTGGCGCGGTATGCGACTCTGCGCGCACCGCATGGCCACGGAGCCCGAGGGCTCGCCGCGCCGGATCACACCCGACCAACTGTTCGATTTCAGCATTGTTGCGCTCCTGCTGGCGATCGTAGGAGCCAGAATCCTCTTTGTAATGCTGAACTGGGGACCGTCGAAAGAGAACGGTCCCGGATTCGTAAGCCATCCCGTGGACGCTTTCAAGATATGGGAGGGCGGGCTTTCCCTTCACGGCGGGCTGCTCGCGGGCATCCTCTTTTTGGCCTGGTGGACCCGCCGTCACAAGGTCTCCATGCTGGCGCTCGGCGATGTCTGCGCTCCGTCCTGGGCGCTCGGCTACATCTTCGGCCGGATCGGCTGCTTCCTCAACGGCTGTTGCTACGGCGGCACTTGCGATCCCAGACTGCCCTGGGCCATGAAGTTCCACGACGAGCACTATGTCAGCGCGGGCGCATTCACGCCGCCCAGCCACCCGACCCAGATATATGCCATTCTTTTCAATATCGCTTTCTTCTTCGCTCTGCTGCTGTGGGAGAAGAAGACCAGGCGGGACGGGGAGCTCTTCTGGGGCTACATCGCCATGTACGGCGTCTACCGCTACATCGTGGATATTTTCCGCGTGGGCGGCACATCCAGTTTTATCACGCCGCACCTGTTCATCTCCCTGGCGCAGGTCGCGAGCATTGCGATGGTGATTATCGGGATAGCCGGCATAGTCTGGCTGCGCAAGAACCGGCCCGCAATAGCCAATCCGCCCACGCTCCCCGCAGGGCCAACGCCCGTGACGGACCTTTGAGAGAGTGTGCAAAAGCGCGGAAGACGCCCCCTGGCCCCCAATTTTGGGGGAACCGGTTGGTGTAATGCGCAGCAACTCCCCCAAAATTGGGGCTGGGGGCGCTTTTTGCACACATTCTAACAGAACCGTTCGTTCCAAAATAATTGCCCCTCGCTCTTTTGAAAGAGCAAGGGGCTTGGAATTGCGGGAGCTACAACCGGATCAATCCACCATGTACGTCAACAGACCGCGGCGCTTAGCCGTGAACTTGAGCTTTTGGAGCGCCTTCATTTCTATCTGGCGCACTCGCTCGCGCGAAAGTCGCATCGCTACGCCTATCTCCTGAAGCACATGAGACGAGTCCTCCTCGTAACCCAACCGGCGCCGCATGATCTCCTGTTCTTGGGACGTCAAGGTTTCGAGCAGCGAAAACAGCATACTGCGCATCTCGGAAGTCAGTACCATCGCTTGGGGATCGATCGCGTTCACGTCGTTGAGCAGCGAGACGAGCGTCGTATTCTCCTCGCTTCCGACGAGCATATCCAGCGAGACCGGCTCCTGCCCGGCGTGTATCAGCGAGGTTATCTTGCGGGTCGGCACGTTCAGGAACTCCGCAAGCTGGTCGAGGCTCGGCTCTTCGCCATTCTGGCGCATCCAGAGCGTCCGCGCCCTTTCGATCTTACGCAGCGTCTCCGAGACGTGCGCGGGCAGCCGAATCGGCTTGGATTTGTTCTCGATCGCGCGCGCTATCGCCTGGCGAATCCAGTGCGTGGCGTAGGTGCTGAACCGGTAGCCCTTGGCCGGGTCGAACCGGTCCGCCGCGGTAATCAGCCCGATGGCGCCCTCTTGAACCAGATCCTCGAACGGTATGACAGAGCTGCTGTAGGTCCGCGCAACGTTGATGACAAGGCGCATGTTCGCCTCCACCAGGCGATCTTTGGCTGCCTTGGCCGCCTTGGCGTCCTTGGCCCCATCCTTAATGCACTCTGCCAACCTCACTTCTTCTTGCGCCGTCAGGAGACGTTCACGCGTAAGGTGGTTGAGGTAAGATTGCCCTTCGGCCCCGCCGCGAGACTGCCTGGCTCCGTCGGAGTCCTCAGATCGGTTCGAGGCCGGGATTGTCTTGCTAGGTTCCGACATATCAGATGGCACTCCTCAGTTCAGCGCGCCAAACTACCAATGCGGCAGGCCCAATTCAAGCCTCGCCAATCGATCCGGGATACATCTTTTCTGCTATAGCCGAATTCCACTGCCGTATGAATATCGGATTGTTCCGCCTTTCAATGCCAAATCAAGTCTTATTCTGTGAAACAAGTAATGCCCTCAATAAGTTCGACGCAATAGCGAAGAAATAGGTTCGGAAAGGGCAACATCCTCAACGGACCCTTCAGAACACCCAAGCGACCACCCGTTAAGTTCCTATTCGGTATTGTCGTGCCGTCAGGTTCCCGCACTCTATGTTCTTTACACTTGTACGTGTGACACAGACTGGCGATTCTCCTTTGTGGGCTGTGGGGCGCTTTTTTGCACACATTCTTAGTGTCCTACGCCGACTCGTAGGCCTGCCGCAGCCAAGATACGAACTCCGCATCCATTTCGGCTTCCGACGACACTTTCACGCGGTGCGTGCACATGGTGCTCGGGTTCTGCTCCAGCCTTCCGGCGGGCGGCACGCCCTTCAGTATGATCCCGACGTCCAATCGCTGCGCCGTGGGCTGAATGAGCGCGAACTGCTTGCTCCGCCGCAGGCTGACGCACGTCTTCTTCGGCGATACCTCGACGTCCGGCCCCAGCGAAGTCATAACGGCGATCATCTTATCGTAGAGCGGGCGCATGGCCGCCTTTGCGCCGGTATACTGAGCGTCGATCAGTTCATCGCTGCCCTCTGCCGGCGCATCGTCGGGCTTTACCGCCCGCAGCGCGATCTGGTTCGCGTATCCGTGCGTCAGGCCGTGACTGCTCTTAAGATGATCCACGACCTCCTTATGTTTGCTAAGCCCGGGGGCGCGCGCAATGGCGATCCACTCGGCCATCGAACGCCCCGTTTTGGTCTCGAGATTTTGTATCATCGAGGCCATTCCCCCTTCAGGCGATGTAGCCATCCTTCTCTCCATTCGTATTGTCCAGGCCGCCCTCTATCGTCATGTCTATGCGCCTATCGATCGGCGGCGCGCTACTTGATGCGCTTGAATGTCAGCGAGTGCACCTTTACCCAGCCGCCGTCCTTGCCCTTTCCGAAGAGCGTCGCGACCAGTGTATCGTTGTCGACCAGTTCGTCTTCGAATCGGTAGGTCCCTTTGTCACCCACAAGGCCGCTGAATTCGCCCGTGAACTTGCCGTCCTTCGCCTCCGCAATGCCCTTGAAGATCGTTTCATGGCCGTGGAAATCGAGGTAGTAGACCTTCTTAGCCTCGGCGTCCCATCCGTAGAGCGACTCAGCGGGGAACTCGTCTTTGGTGCCCTTTGCAATCACGCCGACCGCCCGTATCGCCTTGCCCTTAATACGCCACTCATACTTGAACTCGGCAACGAAGGAGCCCGTAGTGCGCCACGTTCCCCCAACCATTCTGCCCAATATCTCCATCGCGGGATCGATGGCCTTCTCGGTTTTCGCCGTCTCCGTGGGAACCTGCGGCGCCACGCCCGGCCGCGGCGAACTCAATGCAAAGATCATGACCAATCCCAGTAAAGCGCTCATTTCGGTTCTCCTCTTCAAATCTGTTATTGGGCAAACGCCCTCTTATCCCGATACACTTGCCCGCGAACGTGGCGCGTTCGACCGAAAACTTGCGCCAAGCGCGCGCTTAGAGTGTTCGCAAAAAGCGCGGAATACGCCCCCTAGCCCTCCACCCGCGCGCGGGTACCCGGTCCGGGGGACCGGTCGGTGCAAGGTGACACTTCTCCCCCAGGATTGGGGGCTGGGGGCGCTTTTTGCACACACTCTTAGACTTTCGACCGACTACTCGGTTCCACTTTCGTAGCGGACACCGTCCTCGACATAGGCCCGGAAGTGCCGCTCCAGGATCGCCTTCGAGCCATCGCGAAACATCTTCTCTACATCTTCCGGCACGGCGCCCCAAAGCGTGAGCGTCTTTCGATAGATGCTGCCGGCGCCGTCCGCGATAATAGTGGCCATGTCCTGCGATTGGAATTCGCGAGTCATCGCGCCCGGCCCGGCCCCGCAGTATTTGAACGGCGGCTCCCACCAGACCACGGTGCCGTGGTGCGCCCCGGTTCCGTTGCCCCAATCTTCATAGAGGCGGCCGCCGACACGGCACTCCATCACCATCTTACCCTCCCGCTTAAATCGGAATGGCCACCAGGCGTCGAGATCTTTCGTCAGTGCGTCGAAGACTTGCTCGGGCGACGCCTCTACTCGTATCTCCGTCTCGATCTTGACCAATCGGTCCGCTCGCATTTCCACGGGCGCTCCTCTCTGTTGTTCGACAAACTGCTTTACGCGGAACGCGGTCTCGGCCGCCATCCCCGCGTGCTCGTTCACCCAGCGCTCATAGAGCATCCGGAGCGGGAGCGCGTTCAGGTAGTTGAGCCTCTGCCTGCCTTCGCGACGCACGAGCAGCAGGCCCGATTCTTCCAGAACGCCGAGGTGCTGCATGATCGCAAAGCGGCTCAGCTCCGGAAAAGCGTCGGCAATCTCGCCGGTCGTACTCGGCCCCTCCCGCAGTAGGTCGAGTATGGCGCGCCGCGTCGGGTTCGAGAGACCCTTCCAAACCTGTTCAAGATCCGTCTTCATAATATGTGATATTAATATAACATATTATCGCGGCGTTTTGCAAGCAGCGCCGGACATGTTTTTGGATAGAATCTCCTTCGACAGACGAGATTGCCCCGGATCGGCGCGATTACGGCGCGCAGTCGTACCTCCGGGTGTCATAATGAACGCACGAATATCACCAAGGTTTGCTTTGGACGATACGACGCGAAGAGGAGTCACGGATGAGAGCGAGCAGAGGAATGTCGGCGATACTGTTCGGGGCGCTGCTGCTATCGGCGTGCGCGTGCTTCGTCCTCCGGACCGCGGCGGCACGGCGGCCGTCGAGAGGCGGGCCGGCTGCGGCGCGGCAGGCGGCGGATAACGGGACCGAATGGGCGGGATATGGCGGCGGCCCGGACGGTATCCGGTATTCGAGCCTCAACCAGATCGACCGCTCGAACGTGGGCCGGCTGGAGGTCGCGTGGACCTACGATTCCGGTGACGGACCGGGCGGAACGCAGTGCCAGCCCCTTGTTGCCGGCGGTGTGCTCTATGCCGAGACTCCGCGACACAACGTGGTGGCCCTTGAGACTGCAACGGGTAAAGAGATATGGCGATTCGATTCCGGCATCGTCGGACGCGGACCGAATCGCGGTGTCGCTTATTGGACCGAGGGCGGCGAGCGGCGTATCCTTGCCGCGGTCCTGCAGTACGTTAGCGGTTCAAATCTATCGGCTCCGGGTCGTCACAGACATGTTTCCACTGCTCAGGGAAATAAGCCTTCGCTTTATCCACAATGGTTAGCTCGGTGCTCGGAAGGGGTTCGAGTGTGAACCTGTCCGACGTCCATATTGCGTCTTGGACTCGCGGAAAAAACTTGAGATGCCCGGCGGCCCAAAACCACTGCACATACCTTATGCCGTTCTTTTCACCGCAAAGATGTTCGCGATAGTGTGGGTTGCCGTCTTTGTCCACGTATTGAGGAACACTCCAGTTGAATTGTCCGGCATCGGCAATAAACAGATCGCACCGATATTGATACAGTTGGAATTCACATGTCTTCTTACTGTAGAGAAGTACGAGATACGTGCTGTTTTCCAAATCAACGCGGCGTTCGCTCCCCTCTACATAATGAAGGCGTTTTATCCAGTCAAGGATTTGAATGCCTGTGTCGCGAGGACGGCTCTGGTATTGTGAAATGTTGTCAATACCAACCTTGTTAAGATGGTGGACAAATTGCGCTCGTGCATTCGAGACTTCAATGTAGACATAGCCGCTTCGATCGACGCTATTAAGTTCTTCACGCATTTTGCATGAGATACCGAGTTGCTTGTCATCAGGCGCAGGGACGAGGACGTCGAATATTTTCTTATTTTCAGGGGCGGAACCGCCTATTGCCACTGCCAAAGCGCGTTCAAATTGTCGAAATCCTGGAATAGTCATGCCATTGGCAGCGTGTTCATGGCCAGTTCCGTCTTGGTAAGTGCTCAAGATCAAGCGAAGACGCGAGAATTCCTTGGGGGTAAGCTTTCCATGCTTCAACTCTTGTGTCACGAGTCAACCATGCAGGAAATATATTTATCCAACTTCGAGTTCATCCTTCAAGAGCCTATCCGTACTTACATTGAAGAGCAGAGAAACACCAAGAACGAACTCCACCATGGGCATTTTCTTGCCGGTCTCAAGCTCACTGATATATCCATGTGCGCTGTGGCCGAGAGCTTGCGCCAACTCTTTCAGCGTCATGCGCTGCCTTATTCGCAGTGTATGTAGCTTTTCACCGAAACGACGGATTTCCACGGTTGACAAATCTTCGCCAATATGATAGAATGTCTCTATTAGAGACATTCTATTTGGATAGGGAGACGTAAATGACGGCTCGCACAGAAGCAAATGGTTTTCAGGCTATTAACAGCCCGCTCAAATGGGTAGGCGGTAAATCTCGACTTCGGAAGCAGATTATTAATCTATTTCCCCCTCATACCTGCTATTTGGAACTTTTTTCCGGTGCCGCCTGGGTGTTGTTTGCCAAGAAGCCGAGCCCCGTGGAAGTGTTGAACGATATCGACGAAGACTTAATCAACTTCTTTCGTGTTGTCAAGAATCGCCCGGAACAACTCATTGAGGCGTTTGACTTCGAGCTTGTCTCACGAGCGGAATTCGAGCGCTTGGCTGGGCTCGATCCGTCACAATTGACCGAAATTCAGCGAGCGCATCGTTTCTACTACATCATTATGGCGGGATGGGGCGGCGAACTCAATTACCCGCGCTTTCAGACTAGCATTACCGATGGCGGTGGCGGCAACCGTCTGATCGGTGCGCTTAAGACGCTGCGCGAACGGCTTGATCCGGTCCATGCCCGTCTTCGTTCCGTCATCATCGAATGCCTGGATTGGAGAAGCTGCCTGGACCGATACGATAGGGAGGGAACGTTGGCATATGTAGACCCGCCTTACCCGGAAAACGGCTGCAACTATAAGCACAACATGCGCTCATGGGAAGAGCATCGAGCACTGGCCGAACGGTTACATCGAGCTTCCTGCAAGTGGATATATTCCTCCTACGATACCTCCGATATCCGCGAGTTGTTTCCCAAGTGCCACGTCATACCAGTAACGTCGGCATCTGGCATGGCCGACAAGAAACGCGGTTCTTCACGTACCACCAATCAGGAAGTGCTCATCACAAATTTCTCGTCTTCCATGCAAGAGGTCGTCGTCGCTATGGGGCAAGAGCAAACCTCCCTTGTGCTCGACTCGCGTACTGAACCGTATAACGCAACGGTCCCGGATAAAGTAGGGATTGTAGCTGAGTAGGCAATCCATTCGTGATTCTATTATACCGTGAAAGCCAAACTCCTGGTGCGTGGATATCGGTCAGCACCGACAATTTGGCTTGTTGACGTTCAGTCGTTCGCACAAGTGTCATCGGGTGTCATAATGAAAGGTGTAGCGACCCTCAGGAAAGACGCAACGAGGGGGATATCACCGGGGTGCGAAACCTAACGGAAAGCGCACTACACGGAGAGGAACCACCAGTGAGAGTAATCAGCGGGACTACGGCGGTACTGTTCGGGGCGCTGCTGCTATCGGCGTGCGCGTGCTTCGTCCTCCGGACTGCGGCGGCACGGCGGCCGTCGGGAAGCGGGCTCGCTGCGGCGCGGCAGGCGGCGGATAACGGGACCGAATGGGCGGGATATGGCGGCGGCCCGGACGGTATCCGGTATTCGAGCCTCACCCAGATCGACCGCTCGAACGTCGGCCGCCTGGAGGTCGCGTGGACCTACGATTCCGGTGACGGACCGGGCGGTACGCAGTGCCAGCCCCTTGTGGCCGGCGGCGTACTCTATGCCGAGACTCCGCGGCACAACGTGGTGGCGCTCAATGCCGCAACCGGGAAAGAGATCTGGCGATTCGATTCCGGCATCGTTGGGCGCGGGCCTAACCGCGGAGTCGCCTACTGGACCGAGGGCGGCGAACAGCGCATCCTCGCCGCAGTCCTGCACTGGGTCTACGCGCTGGACGCCTCCACCGGCAAGCCGATCCCCAGTTTCGGCGCGAATGGGCGGATCGACCTGCGCGAGGGCGTCGGACGCGACCCGGCGAAGCAGTCCATCATCCTGACAACCCCAGGCGTCATCTACAAGGACTTGCTGATAGTCGGCGGCCGGGTGTCCGAGGGGCTGCCATGTACGCCCGGCGATATTCGTGCCTTCGACGTGCGAACGGGCATGCCGCGCTGGTCGTTCCACACGATCCCGCACCCGGGCGAATTCGGATACAAGACCTGGCCCAAACTTGCGTGGAAGGTCTCCGGTTCGGCCAACAACTGGGCGGGAATGACCGTGGACGCCGCCCGGGGAATTGTGTTCGTGCCGACCGGTTCGGCTGCCAGCGACTTCTATGGGGCCGACCGGGTGGGCGACGACCTCTTCGCGAACACGATGCTGGCGCTCGACGCGAACACCGGCAAGCGAATCTGGCACTTCCAGGCGGTGAAGCACGACATTTGGGACCGCGATTTCCCCGCGCCGCCCGCCCTGGTTCGCGTCAAACGCGGCCGGAGGTGGATAGACGCTGTGGCGCAGACTACCAAATCCGGGCATGTCTACCTGTTCGAGCGCGACCATGGCAAACCGCTGTTCCCCATCAAATATCAGAGGTATGAGCCAAGTTCCGTGCCCGGCGAGGTGGCCGCCAAGACCCAGCCGCTGCCGACGAAACCACCGCCTTTTGCCCGGCAGATCCTGACCGAAGAGCTGCTGACCACCCGGACTCCCGAGGCCCACCGTTGGGCGGTGGAGAAATTCCGATCGTTCCACACAACCGGCCAGTTCACGCCCTTCCGGGTCGGCCAGGAGACGATCATCTTCCCTGGGTTCGATGGCGGAGCGGAGTGGGGCGGCCCGGCGTTCGATCCCGAAACGGGACTGCTCTACGTAAACGCGAACGAGATGGCCTGGACGTCGAGCCTGGCCAGGAACGAGGTCGCCAAGTCGGCACGGCAGCTCTACCTGCAGAACTGCGCCAACTGCCACGGCGACACGCTCACCGGGTCGCCGCCCCAGCTTCCGAAGCTGCTCAATATGGGCCCGAAATGGGACCTGTCCGCGATCAACAGAATCACGAAGCAGGGCGCGGGACGGATGCCCAGCTTCCCAAACCTTTCCGACAAGGACGTGACCGCGATCTCGCAATACGTTCTGAGTGGGGAGAGCAAACCCATCGATCCGGACGAGGCGGCGGCGGTAACGCTGGACTATCGCTTCACCGGCTACCACAAGTTTCTCGATCCCGACGGCTATCCCGCGATTGCGCCGCCTTGGGGCACGCTCAACGCCATCAACCTGAACACGGGCGAGATCGAGTGGAAGATCCCATTCGGCGAATACCCCGAGCTAGCCGAGAAAGGCATGCCCGGTACGGGGCCGTACGGAAAGGAAACCGGCAGCGAGAGCTACGGCGGACCGGTCGTCACCGCGGGGGGGCTCGTCTTCATCGCCGCTTCGAACTACGACCGCAAGCTGCGGGCGTTCGACAAAGCCACCGGCAAGCTCCTCTGGGAGACCACCCTGCCCTTCTCCGCCAACGCCACGCCCGCCGTCTACTCGGCAGGTGGCAGGCAGTTCATCGTGGTCTGCGCCGAGGGCAGCAAAGGCCGCGCAAACGATCCGAAGGGCGCCAAGTACATCGCCTTCGCACTGCCTCAGCGCTGAGCCGAAAAATGCCCGATAGGGACACGCACAACCACGGGACTATCGGTAAGGCGCTGTGATACAATACAGACTGAGTGTAGCGGATAGGTTGGGAGGTGCGAATTATGAAGCGCGGTACGTGCGTTTCAATAGATCCCGAAGTCCTTGGTGGTACGCCTGTCTTCAATGGCACTCGCGTTCCAATTAGAAGCCTCTTCGATCACCTCGAAGCCGGTGATTCACTTGAGGCGTTTCAGTGGCCCGTCAATGCTGAGCTTGCAAGTACCGATATGAGGCCGCTCCTCTGATGTTGTAGTAACATGGGATTTGACTGTGGCTCGCTTTGACGTATCCATACTCTGTTAGAAAGAGCTCTCATGACTCAAGTTGCCGAAAAATTGAAACATAAGCTGGCCGAGCTTGCCGTTGAGGACCGTGCCGAGCTCGCTCAATTCCTTATCGGGTCGCTGGATGGCGCCTCCGATGCTGGGTCATCGACCGCGTGGCACGCAGAGGTCTCCAGGCGAATTGCGGAGATCAAAAGCGGAAGCGTCATCGGGTTACCAGCTGAAGACGTATTTGAATCTATTCGCAAGAAGTATTCGTGAAACCTATCCTCTTCCACCGCTTGGCGGCGATCGAGCTCGACGAGGCGGTTGCCCATTACGAGGAAATCCGAAAAGGGCTCGGCCTGGCGCTCGATGAGGAAGTGATTGCCGTTGCAGAAACGATCCGGAGCTTCCCTGGTATCGGAGCGGTCGACAACGTAACCGGATGTCGACATCTTGCGCTGAAGCGGTTCCCCTACGTTATTTTTTACCACGAGCAAGTAGATGCCATCTGGATCGCAGCTCTTGCACACGGGAAACGACGGCCGGCATATTGGCTCGGACGCGAAGTTTAGCTTGCGCCTAGTACTCTAGAAGTCGTTGACTTTTCGATCTATTGGCGCTGCAGCGGCAGCGTGAGCAGCCGTTGATGTGATTGTAGCGACAATAACTCCTCTGGGAGATCACCCTGTGCCTCTCCGCCAATGCCACGCCCTCGGACTATTCGGCAGGGGGCAGGCAGTTCATAGTGGTCTGCGCGGAGGGCAGCAAGGGCCGAGCAACGATCCGAAGGGCGCCAAGTACATCGCCTTCGCGCTGCCTCAGCGCTGAGCCGAAAAATGCCCGATTGGGACACGCACGACCACGGGATTATCGGTAAGGCACCTGTGATATAATACAGACTGAGTTTAGCGGGTAGGTTCGGAGGTACGACGTATGGAGCGCGGTACGTGCGTTTCAATAGATCCCGAAGTCCTTGGAGGTACGCCTGTCTTCACAGGCACTCGCGTTCCCATTAGAAGCCTCTTCAATCACCTCGAAGCCGGTGATTCACTTGAGGAGTTTCTCGAGGGTTTTCCAAGTGTCAGCCGCAAGCAAGTCACTACTGTACTTAAGGAGTCTTGCGATAGTCTTTTGGAGCCGCTCGCCGCGTGAAGATATTACTGGACGAAAACCTCGATTGGCGGCTTGCGAGGTATTTGCCTGGACACGAGGTTGCGTCCGTGCCACGAATTGGCTGGGCAGGCATGAAGAACGGACTCCTATTGAAGTCCTCATCCCAACGGTTCGATGTACTGATCACGATGTATTCGGGTATACCGCACCAAAATGACCTGACCGATCTCGACCTCGCGGTAATCGGCCTACAGGCGCCAAGTAACCGCCTGGCAGATACCGCCCCTCTCATGGCAGAGGTTTTGCAGAAGTTACCGCAAATTCAACCTGGGACGATTACGATAATCTCTGCCGACCACGACTAGCAATCCTAATCCAGCAGGGTCTCCACCTGGCTGCGCGTCACGCCAGGGAACCAAGCGATAAACTCGTCAATGGTAGCGCCGTCCTTGAGGTTTTCAAAGAGGGCGGAAACCGGCACGCGCGTTCCCCGAAACACCCACGCGCCACTGACTTTATCCTGTTGCCGCTCCATTACCGAAAGAAGATCTGTGTTGTGCATCGCCCTTCACCTCCACCCGTAGTATATCACGACTCGGCCGACGATCGCCGTTACCCGCCGTAGCTAAGTCAGCAACGGGGGCGAAGGATTAACCGTTGTAGACTCGGCTGCTGGATTGGTGGACGGCACCATCCTTGTGGCGCTTACGGCCAAGGCCGCGCGAACGATCCGAAGAGCGCCATGTACATCGCCTTAGCGTTACCCCGCTAACCTCGCGGTGGGGGTATTGCGGAATCGAGCATGAAATTGCGGTTGGCGGAGACGCCGCGGGTGTATAATGCGTTGTGGAGGAATTCTAAAGATGAGCACGGCCCTTATTGATGAACTTAAATCGCTGCCGGTGACTGAGCGGCTGGATCTGGTCGAGCAATTGTGGGATTCAATTGCCGCCGATTCAGATTCAATTCCCTTAACTGACGCTCAAGCGAGGTTAATCGATGAGCGGTTGGAATCGCATCGGAAAGCCCCGAAGTCCGGGATCGCCTTGGATACCCTGAGGACCGAGTTGAAGAACCGGGCATAAAGAGGTACGCCGTTCCGAACTTTACATTAGTCCCGGCGCAATCTAAAGGGCTTTGCCGACGTAGACCTTGCCGCGCTTCATGATCGTTGATCCTCCGTAGCGCTCACATCCAAGGCAAGCAGGCTCTCTATGCCCGCTGCTTCCAACGGCTCGTCTAAGTCAACGGTCGATCCCGCAGTGTCCCACGCATATTCGGCGATGGCTTCATGCACGAGTAATCGTTGCTGCTCCGTAAGCCACCTGTCGATTGCCTCCCTGGCAAGTTCAGTCGCCGTCCGGTTAGAACGTTGCGCCTCGATACTAAGCCGCCGATAGATTGCGTCCGGCAATAGCACGTGCAGATTGTGGGTTGCGTGCTTCGTCATGGCATGTCTCCTGCCAATAATTTTTGGTTGGCACGCATAATCGTTGGGCTATCTTCGTTGCTTTGTGCCCCGCACCCAGGGGGTACCCGGCATTTGGCCGAGGGCCCTTAGTGAAGGCGTTCACGCTATCGTCGCAATCCAACGGTTAGTGCGCAGCAACAATTATTGCATACCGGTGGGACAGTGAGCCGAAAACAGCGGATGACATTCGCGTGACTTTCGAATATAATGTAGACAAACGAACCGGTTTGTGCCCGGATTTCGTTGACGCCATCGAACTCGCCTCGGGCATTTGTCCAATGTCCGATGGCAAAGTGCGCGGCGGCGACAATTGGACTATTGACGTGTAAAGAGGAGGCACAGGAATGCCAAGCGACGCGGAACCCTTACCCGGATATCAGGAGCCGTACGGGCTCCTCTGCGCGATCCTGAACGACGGAACGGACGAGTGGCGATTGGAGCTCGATCGGGATTTGAGCGAGGACGCTATGGTTTGGCAGCCGTATCCCGGCCTGCACAGCATCGGCGCGATCATCCTCCACATCATTGCCGTCGAGATCTACTGGTTCGAGCGGTTCGCGCTCGATCTCCCGTACGACCAGGAGGAGATCACGCTCGCCATGGCGCAGGAGACGGACGTGGACGCCTGGCAATGGCCCGTGCCGCATCGGAAGCCGCTATCGTGGTATTTCGAGTTCCACGACCGCATCCGCGCCAGAATGCTCGAGTCGATCAAGCGATGGCCCGCGTCGGACACGATCGTCGAGCAAAACGGCAGGCAGAAGACCCTGCGCTGGATACTCGGACACGTGATCCAGCACGAGTCCTACCACGGCGGGCAAGCCGTACTGCTCAATCGTCTGTGGCAGCTTAAGGATTCGTAGGCTATGCACGGCACGATCAAATTGACCAACCCCGATGCCCGACGCGCGATGGTCCGGCATCACTTTACGCTCAGCGCGGGACAGGCGGCGGTGTTCGACCGTCTGCGCAGCGTGCAGTTCGACCCGATCGCGCCCGTCGGGTGCAACCACGATCTGGTTCTTCAGGCGCGGGTCCCCGGCTATAAAGTGGGCGACTGGCAGAAGACCGCCTACGAAGATCGCCTGGTCTACGACGGCTGGGACAAGATGGCGTCGCTGGTACCGTTCGACGGCTGGCCCCTGCGACGGCACATCCACACCGTACATCGCCGCTGGTTCGAGAAGAAGATCTTCGAAGATCACAAAGAAGCGGTAGACCTGATCCTGAAGGAGATCGCCGATCGCGGCCCGCTCATGCCGAAGGATTTCGAGTTTCAGGAGCGGAAAGAGGAGTGGAAGGGTTCCTGGTTCGGCCCCAGCGTCACCAAACAAGTACTGCGCGCCCTATGGCACTCCGGACTGATCATGACCGCCGGACGTAAGAACGGGCAGCATATTTACGATCTGACCGAGCGCGTGGTTCCGAGCGAACTGCTCAGCCGGCCGCTTCTTGAAGCAAAAGACGCCGTTCGCGAGCTCGTACTGGAGCGGCATCGCGCCATGGGCATCGTCCGGCCGTCTGCTCCGCCGGAAGTGTGGTCGAACGAAGTTTTGACGTACGACAAGAGGGATGCGATTGCGGAGTTGGTCCAAAGAGGCGAGATCGTGCCGGTGGATGTGGAGGGCCTGAAAGCGCACGCGACGCCCGACTTTCTTTCGCTGCTCGACCAGCCCTCGCTGGAGCCGAGAGTCGTGTTCGTTGCGCCGCTCGACCAGTTCATGTGGGATCGAAAAACGATCGCGCACCTTTTTGGCTTCGACTATGTGTGGGAAATCTACGTGCCGGAGGCCAAGCGAAAGTGGGGGTACTACGTCCTGCCTGTCCTGTTCGGCGATGCCCTGGTGGCCCGCGCCGAGTTCTGGTGTCGGGCGGGCGTTCTCGAGCTGCGGCGGTGGCGCTTCGAGCCCGGAAACCTCGAACCGACGTTCTACTGCGAGTTGGAGCGTTCGCTGGCTATGTTTATGAACTACGGCTCGGCGACCCGGATGGCAATAGCTGGGGATATTGACGCGAGGATTGGCAATCTGGCTCAGGCTGTTTCGGCGGGCTGAGGATACTGACGGTGAATTCACGACGGCAGAATTCGCCCCTACCCCCAATTCTGGGTCCGCCCCCCTACCCCCCAATTCTGGGGGACTTGCTGATTGATGCCTTCGTGCAGTGCCGCTACCAGTTCGCGGGCAGTATCATTGAGTGGCGATCCAGTCCAGGTCGATTTCGCGGGCCATGAGCAGCTCCGAGAGCTGGCCGACGTGGCCCTGAAGATGGCGCAGGTTCATAAGCTCATGAGACAGCTTGCTCATGTTGCGGTACCACGAGAAGCCGGTCTCAGCCGCATCGAGATCGAGGGTATCGAGAGTAGGATCGATCAGCGCCTTGATGAAGTCGATGTACTCCAGTATCTGCTCTTGGGACACGGGTGGGGCGTCCTCGGGAAGTTCGTAGGGCTCAACCTCGCCGCACTGCGTCCAATGCTCCGCTCCGAGCGCCTTCACCACGGCCAACGGCGCGCGCCCAGCGGCAAACGACTCATTGAAAGCCGCCTCGTCCTGCACCAGGTAGTTGTGGGTGAAAAAGGCCGCGTGGAACGCGACCCGCCAGTAGGTTCGCGGATGCGCGCCGGACGTCCATAGATTCTCCGGGCACTGCTCGACACTTTGTCGGAGCATGGCGAGACCGGCGTGGTACTGTTCCTTCAGGGCGGTTCGTAAGTCCATTTATCTCCGAAAATCAAGCGCAAACCGGTCCCGCCACTATAGAGGCTGTCTGCGCCCGAGAGATTGGCGGTAGTATCTGGAGACGGCCGGCAGGTTACCCGCCCCAACCCACACCCCGTTACAGTGGAGGCAGGCGTCCAGAGACACGTCCGCGCCATACACCTGGTCCGGAGCCGCCAGCGAAAGGCAGCACCTCGGGCACATCAGGCTCGGATTTGCATTCCACAAGGCGCTGATACCCTGTCGCTTAACCGCCGCATCGTCCTGGACTTGCCGCAACTGCTCCGGCGTACAATCCGCGAGGCGCGTAAGCTCGCCGGCATCCAGCCAGAGACCGTTGCAATCCGGACAGAGATCCCCTTGCACTTTGGGCAGGCGTCCAGCCGAACGCCGGGCGAGTGAGGAAAACCGAATTCAAACAGAGCCACCGCGCAGAGCCGATACGCGCCTCGTTCAGTACCGTCCGGCATTGGGGGCAGCGCCGCATGTTGATCCTCCTCGCAAGCAATCGGTGGAGACATACCCTGGTTTCAGTGGGAACCAGGGTGTGGGTGTAAGTGCGTCAATTCGAGGCGTTCGGCCCGAACTCCTTCAATCTTGCGGCGCCTACAGGGTTATTCAGTTCTCGGCGGTGATGCAGGTGAATTTACGCACCTGCAGCCGAGGCACGCCCGGACCGGCGCGGCCTCTGCGTCCCTACGAGGAGGGACCCTGATCCCGCGCCGCACTTTTCATCAATAATTCACAATCCTCGCGTACAATCCAGAATGCGGCTTGGGCCACCGGCAATTGTTCATGCGCCCACGGCGAGCCGCGGCCCGCCAGCCTTTGGGTTTTGGGTTTGAGGGGTTCCGAGGGCATGCGCCGAGCGGGAGAGTTCGGCCGCGGCTCATCGGAGGAACCCGGGGATCTACTCCGGGTGAGGAATACGCAACGTGAGACCTAAATTTGCCGTCCTCAACACGGTGGCATCGCTCTGCATCCTTCTTATCGCCGTCAGCAGGGCGCACGCGCACGACCCTTCGCTCTCCGGGATACGAATCCTGTTCCGGAAAGGCGACGTTGTCGTAAATGTCACCACGCATATCAGCCGATTGGTTCGCGCGGAGGGCGACGGGAAGACGACGCTCTCACCGGTCACAATGGATCTGGCCGTAAGGCGCAGGCTGCGAGTGATAATCGACGGTAAGGCGTTCGTTCCCGCAAAGGCGAACGTGATCGGCGACAACGCCAACGATCTGCTGACCTGGCAGGCGATATCGCCGAAACCCGCCAGGGATTGCGACGTCACAAGCCGGCTCTACCCGGAGGATCCCGCATCTCGAACGGTTGTCTCCGTGCTGCGAGACGGCGTATCCATCCGTGAGGCGCTGCTGGAGGAGACGCATGGGGAATCGCTCGCCGGTCGCCCGAAGCCCTCCGCGCTCTCCGTGGCGACTCAATATCTTCGGGAAGGCGTCTCACACATCCTGAGCGGTCCCGACCACATCGCGTTCGTGCTCGGCCTTCTGCTGCTCGGTGGAACTCTGAAATCCTTGCTGCGGACCGTGACATCCTTTACGATCGCGCACAGCATCACTCTCAGTCTCGCGGCCACCGGCGTATGGAACCCTTCGCCGCGCATTGTGGAGCCGCTGATCGCCCTTTCGATCGTCGCCATCGCCGTGGAGAACCTGCGGCCGCGCAAAACCGAAGACACCGAAGGCACAGCGCCGCGCGACTACCGGCCGTACTACGCCTTCGGGTTCGGCCTGATACACGGTTTCGGTTTTGCCGGAGCGTTGTCGGAAGTCGGCATGCCGCACGATGCGCTGGTTGCCACGCTTGCCGCGTTCAACATCGGCGTCGAGATCGGCCAGGCGGCCATTGTTCTGTCGATCGCCCCACTGATCGCGCTTCTGGCAAAGACCAGGCCGGTGGTCCTGAAGCGCCTCGTGGTGGCGGGATCCCTCGTTATCGGAGTTGCGGGCGCCTACTGGTTCTCAACTAGGCTTGGCCCGCTTTGAAAGGATGCCATTCCATGCGTTCGCGCAAAAACGCGCCCGTTAAGATACGATCTCGGCGGCCAAATCCCGCACTCCTTTTCACCGCTTTCCTCGTCTCCGGATCATTACTCAAAGCTGTTGCGGGCGGGCTGCTTGCCCACGGCGCGGTGCAGGATCGGCTTTCCGAGCGTGAGAAGAAGATTGCCGCGGCATTCCAGCCCTTCGGTCCCAAAGTGAAAACTCGCTCGGACGACCGGTTCTTTTACGTCGAGTCCAACGGGATGCCGGACCATAAGCTGATGGTGGGAATCACCAATTGGCAGCAGCAGGTTCCCCTCCCGCAGCGGTACTCCGGTCAGAACGCCTGGCAGTTTCCGCTGAACCCGGTTCCCACTGCCAACCCACTCTCCGCGAAGAGCCACTTTTTCCGTGGCGCAATGGCCATCGCCGCAAATGGAGTGCCCATTTTTAACGCCCTGAACAACCGGGGCGAGGACTCCTACCGGATCGGCGAGCTGGATGAGTTCGGCGGCCACTGCGGGCGCGCGGACGACTATCACTACCATATCGCCCCCATGCATCTACAGCAAATCGTCGGGAAGGACAAGCCGATTGGCTATGCGCTCGACGGCTACGCGCTCTACGGCCTGACCGAACCTGACGGCACGCCCGCCGCCAATCTCGACACGTTCAATGGCCACACCACCGCCGTGCTCGGCTATCACTACCATTCTACCAAGACCTACCCCTACCTGAACGGCGGCTTCCATGGCGAGGTGACCGAGGT
>JAYTEU010000414.1:0-5916 GCA_043734985.1 Chthonomonadaceae bacterium | reverse complement strand
GCGCAGGCAATCGAGCTTGCGACCACGGGTGAAATCGGCCTGCTGCAGCAGATTCGGTGCGACTGGAGTTTTCCTCTTTCGGGGGCGTACGGCGCGGAGCTTGGCGCGGACCCGGATGCGGGAACCTGGGCGGCGCTGCTGCAATATGCGGCGTGTCATGCGGCGGACGTCTGCAGATGGTGTTTCGGGGATGTCCTGACCGTAAGCGCGGACGTGGACCGCCACGATCCGACGCCCGCATCGACCGGCAGGCGCGACACCACTCCGCTGCTCGCAAACCTGGTGCTCGGCCAGGAGAATGGGCCAGCCACCTGCCACTTCTCCCGTTCGCGAGCGGTAACGGCTTCGGAACGCTATAGCTTCACGGGCAGTCTCGGCCAATTGGAAGTGGTCCTGTCGGCTTCGACGCTCGCGGACGGCGCATTCCCGGCGCTGACGGTACACCGGCCGGGCGTGCGGCCCCAGGCTATCGACCCTCCCGGCTTCGAGGGCGACGAGCTCCCGGCCCAGGTCTATCGCATGCGCGCCATGCTCGACGACTTCGCGGAGCAGAGTCGATCGGGCGCATCGGAGTCAGGCGCGGGAGATGCGGCGCGGGCCGCTCTCGAAGTCGTGCATGCCGCCTACTTTTCCGCGCGAGACGGCCGCAAGGTCACGCTGCCTCTGCGGCGCTCGCCATAAGGCTGTAGGCGCATTCCCGGATCGTTGCACACCTACGTGTCGATCCGTAATCGCCAGGAAATCGGGTTGCTTCATGCGGTAGAATTACTTCCGACGACCAACCCCCGATTCTACGATGCGACCGATGGCCACGCGATCGGGTTGCTTCAGGCGGTAGGACTGCTTCTCTGCTTGGCGATCGGCTGCCAAGCGCGCGTCACCCCGCCGGCGTCGGCGCTTCCCCGATACCCTCGCTGCTCGCTCAGGCTTACCCAGAGCAGAACAAACGCGCCCACTCCCACGGTCCCGCAAAACACGAGATGAAAGCTCTCCATAAAGCCGGGCACTGCCAATTCCGCAGGCACGAACCCGGCGGTTGCGGTGGTTTGCCCCACCAATTCGTTCTGATGAATCTGGTAGTCCAGCGAACCCAGCATTGTCCAGACGAGCAGGCCAAGCCCGGAATAGAGCCCGATGGCGATATAACTCCACGTCAGGGCCGTCCGGCGATTTGGGCTATAGCGAGAGCAGATCATCGCTAGGAAGATGTAGAGGCAGGACGAAACGACCAGCTTGACCATGAAGCAGGCGGTAGTCCAGAGGGCGTAAAGCTGGCATTGGAGAGGAACAGTGTCAAATCGAAGGTCGCTGAGCCGATGGCTGTAGTCACCAAGGAGGATCAGCAGCAAGGAGGGCGCGACCACGAAGAGAGCCAATGCCACTTGTACAAGATAGGCGCCGAATTTGCCCCACACAACCTGTGCGTTTGTGAGCCGCGTCAGGTACAAGTCCATCCAGGTCTGCTGTTCGTACTCCTTTGCAAAGGCGCCGGAGGCGATGGCGGGAACGATGAGCGGGAGAAGCACGAGCGGAGCATAAACGACGAAGTTGCGTAGGCTCTCCACTTGCGCGATTGTGCATAGCAGCATAGCGGCGAGCACCAGTATTGCGACAGCAGCAGTACCGCGCCGGCGGAACGCGCTCTGGCGCATCTCATTGACAAATACCGGGTTGACCGTCATGCTGCCTCGTTTTTGCGCTGCGCATCTTCTCACGCTGAAGCTCGAACACGTACTGAATTACAGCCTCCCGCTCCCATTCCGGCATGGACAGATACTCAAAGGCAACCTGCACCGTCAGACCGCCGATAGTTACTGCCTTGCCGGAGGTCCGGACACGCGCCAGAACTGCGGAGCCGGACAGCGCCGGAATGGGCAGGCCAATTCGTACGGTCTCGTCCGGCTGGAACTGCGCAAGCAGCGCTTCGATCTCTTTCAGACTCATTACGCCGCCGATTTGGGCTCGCAGTCCGCCGCCGGACATATCTCGAACCGAGCCATGGTAGCTCGGGCCATAGATCAGCGCGTGGCCATTACCTGCTCCGGCAGAACTCTTTCCGGACTGGACTCGCTTGAAAGTGGCCGGCGCATGGAACTCGGCCCGCGCGTGTTTGCGGCGCTGTATCCGCGCCAGAATGGACGGACGCGCTACAATAATCCGAATTCCGACGACGGAGGGGCGCAGGTCGCGGACGCGCCCGGTAAATTGGTACACCGCCGTTGTAGTGGAGACGCTTACTGTCACCTCCGTGCCTGGCGGCGGCCGGAAGAGCGATTCCAGGCGAGCGCCGCTTTGCAAACGACACGCCGCCTGCATTCCGCCGAGGGCTTGACGAAGATCCGGAAGCGGATCGTCCAGCTCGATTACATAATGCTTCGCGGTTATCTCGACGATGCTACCGGTTCCGGACCCCGCCGAATTGTCCGGTACACGCTGTCTTCCCATGGACAGGACGAGCGGCAGCCCCACTTTAAGCCGTCCATCGCCGATGACGATTTCGCCCTCGTACTGCTCGGCCGCGGTGCGCCAGCCACGATACCTCGCGAGACTTCGAAAAAGGCCGAAACCGGACAATCCGGCTCCGGCCAGCATCATGCTCCAATAGAGTACGACTATAGATTGTGCTCGTACATCAGACATTCGGGGGACGCCCTCGATTCGGTCGTCGCGTTCGATACGTTGTCGACCGGTTATTGCGCCCGAGACCGTGACTGGTCAGAATATGGGCGCTTTCACCTTATTCCATAATTACGGGGTTCGCGGCTTATCGTTTGCCTTTGTTCCCGTCAGCCGCTGCCCCGCGATTACCAGTTCACGCTGAGATTGGACCTGACCGCTCTTCATCGAGTCCGCAATCCTATCGTCACCCTTCTGAATAAGATCCTTGAAGAAGCCCACCGACTGCGAGAGCAGAGCGTTCGCCTGAACATAGTGCGCCTGAGTGACATCGTGGCCGATTGCGGGCGGGACTTTGTCGAGGTAGTCCGCGAGGGCCGCGCTTCGCTGCTTGATATCCGCCGCATGGCGGAGAAGCTCCGGCTGTGTCAGCTTGGTCTGCACCCGCGCCTGGTTGGCCGCCTGAAGCTCTTCGAGCATTTCCCGGATGCGGGCCTCCACAGTGCGCATTATCGCCATGTAGTCGTCCTGATAGGAGGTCGTGTCCGTGGTCGGCGTCAGCTCGCGCGCCGTTCGTATCTCCGCGATGCTGCCCTGGTACTGGTCGGTGTCTGTAGCGGCCTTTGCGGCCAGCGCCCGCGCCATTCTGCGGTGCGGAAGCGGGCTCTTGGGATCGCTCTTGGAGGCGGCCATGTAGGCGTCGAGCGCCTGAACGAAATGGTTCTCCGCAAGGAGCGCGTCTCCCAGCGCCACTTGACATCCGATATCCGTTGGATCGATCTTGATCCCATCCTGGAACGCGAGCATCGCTCCGGCCGAATCGCCTTCGACTATCAGCACCTCGCCGTAAAGACGATAGAGATTTGCGTTTCCGGCGTCCATGCGCAGCGCGCGAAGCGCTTCGCCGTGCGCGGCTTCCGGCATCCGGCGCGACTGGTACGCCTGAATGAGCTGGCGGCGCAAGTCGATATCGTGCGGCTTATCGTTCACGGCCTTGCGAAGCGCCACGACCGCGCTGCTGAAGTCTCCGGTCTGGCGGTACCGTGCCGCCTGGCCCACGAAGTCGGCTTTCGGGACTACGGGAGGCGGCGCAACCGAAGGCTGGATCGGCAGGCTGCGCGCAGGATCGGCTTCGTTAGTGAAGACAGGTTGGGCGCGCTGGTCGTTTCCGACGGCATCCAGCGGGCTTCGTTGAGGATCGGCAGCGGTTTTCAGCGGGTCCGGCTTCTGCGCGCTTGCGATGCGCGTCGGCTTTTGCGCGCTTGCGCTTCGACCAGGCTTTTCCTGCTTTGTGGGATTCTGGACCGCCTTCTCTGTCTTAATCGAAGCACGCGTATCCGGCGGCGTCGGAGGGACGCCGCTATTGTCGGCGGCAGGGGGTTTGGGCGTCTTGGGCGTGGCCTTCGCCGTCTTTTCTGGTATGTACTTCTTGCTGGAGCCATCCGCCTCGAAGATGCGCGACCCCGGCATGATGCGGAGGTCCGCTGCAAGATGGGTCGGGATTCCGATGCGCGCAGTGATGGCATCGACGGTTAGGTTTACGATATCGTCCGGCTTAAGCCGCTTTTTCCCTATCAGGAACGGCACCGTCACGTGTTCGTCGGCATTGACCATCCAATCCGCCTGGTTGGGATTGTCCATGAACTTGAGATCGGTGCGCGCTTCCACTTTGTCGAGCGTAATGGAGTACTTGAGAATAAACTTCGCCCCGATTGCCTTTGCGATCCGCTGAAGTCCCTCGACTTTATGCGGTTCGGCCAGGTCATCGGCGGCGATCAGATGCTCGTTTAGCGCGCGCTTGATGACGCTGTCGCCCGGGATAAATGTATGAACCTGAAATCGTCCGGAATGCGTAATGGATTCACGCAGGGTCGTCTTTATGCGGAAGCTCAGTTCATCCAACTGTGAATTGCCGGGTCGGGTTCGTTCCTGGACCAGGAGGAGGACGGGCAGGTCCGATTCAGTCTCGCTTTCGGCCCGGGCGACCGGCGCCGCCAACACCGTTGCCCCGAAAATACCGACGCCGGCAACGACGCGCAGAGCATGGCACATCCAGCGGGAAAGTTCCAACCGATGAATCACGGGGACTATTCGCTGGTGCATATCTTTATTCCGTTCTCGCAGATCTTCAGACCCTCGCCGGCCCGGTCCAGCTGCCGCCCGGCTGCAATCAGTTTCCGATACTCGTCCCGGCCGCGCTCGTAGCTCGCTTTGGCGTTCTGGGTCTCGCTGTGGGCCTTATAGCTGTGCCCCATCTGCTCGTACACGTAGGCGGCTTCGTCATTTGCGCCGTTGAGCGCCTTTCTGAAAGCGACGATCGCTCCGGCATAGTCCATCTTATTGAGGCGATCCTGCCCCGCGGCGATCAGCGCTGCCGAGTCCGACGTCGCCGCGCCGGCGGTACTCGTATCCACTGGGCCGACGTGCGGCTTTACTACTATTCTGGGTTGAATTTCCGGCCCCTGCTTTGTGCCGGGTTGAGAAGTCCCCTTGGTGTCGCCGTGAGCGCCGATCTTTATGATCTGCTCGTGTCCGTCGCCGCCGGTCGATCCATCGGACACTCTTAGTACGACGCGCTCTCCGCCGACATCGGAATCAGACGGGCCACGCTCCGGGATTGCTCCGGTCTTCGGTTGTCGGCGAGCGGCGCCCACGACGGCGGCAGGCTGCACGACCGGCGGCCTGGAACCATAGCCGGGAGGATAGATATACACAGGCGGCGAGCTGTACTGAATGACGGGCACACCGGGCATGCTGTAGGTAGGAAAATTATTCGTGGAGCCGAAACCCTGCGCAGCGTTCGACGCTCCCTCCGCCGGCTTTGAGACAATAGCGGTCGTGTTCGTTTCCGGTTTGCCAAAATCCGTCTTCGACGCCGCATCGCCGACCGGCTTGAATGCCTGAAATCGGCTGTCTGCGCCTGTCGATCTGTCGGGCTCGCCCGTGCGCCGATTGAACGCGATGGCGAGCAGCGCGCCGGAGAGTATGATCATGACGACCGTTCCGACGCCCCAGATCATGGCGCTGCGCATCTGCGCGCCGTTTGGATCCACGGTATATGGCATGGGCAGAGCTTTCCGGCCCGCGGGCTGCGGCGCGCGGCCGTCACGTAGGTCATCCAGCTTTACGCGATCCGCGATGCTGCCGGGGTTTAGTTTCAGCACGGACTCGTACTGCTCGACTGCTTTGTCTCGATCGCCCGTCTGTTCGTAAAGCTGGCCGAGCAGGCCATGGGCGGTCGTGCTGTTGGGGCGAAGCGCAAGGACTTCCTTGCACAACCCGATTGCGCCCGCAACGTCG
>JAYTEU010000413.1:0-1535 GCA_043734985.1 Chthonomonadaceae bacterium | reverse complement strand
GACGAACCCGGCCAATGGTTGTCTGGAGTGGACTGCCTCGCTCGCGGCCGGTTATGGGCAAATTCAGTGGGGTTCCAAAATCTGTCGGGCGCATCGGGTGTCCTATAGTCTGTCGCACGGGCCGATCCCTGACGGGCTGGTGGTCCGGCAGCTTTGCCACAATGCGAAGTGCATGCATCCAGCGCATCTTCAGGCAGTCACGAAGGTCCGGAATATCACGGAGAGGCGGAAGCGCAGCGCGCCCCCGGCCCCAGGTTTTCCCATCACGGACAGAGAACGTGGCGGCGTCATAACATTTCATGGGGCGCATCGTAGCGGCCTTTGCCCTTGGGCAACGCAGAGGGGGCTTGCTCGCGTCTATGACGTAACCCCGAGCGCCATTTGCAACTTGCTACGGAAGCACAGGGCACAGGAAGCCGCCAAACAGACAACTGCCGCTTAGGACGTTTTTTCACCGAGGGTGCCGACGTTCCGGCGCCCTCAAAGACACGCGGAGATTATCATGCAGAATACAACTGAGAGATTGACGTTTCGTCCGGCAGCGTTCGATAGCCGGATGCTCAGAATAATTACGGCTCATGTCCAAGCCAAGCGCCAGACGCCTTTTGTGTCTCCTGGCGACACGATGCGAGCCGCTCTCGAAATTGCTGCCGAGGCGATCATGAATAGATCAATTGGACCGGAGAGGGCGGAATGATGGTGCCCTCAGGCGAGTTAGCCACGGCGGCCCACGGTTCGCTTCAGCGGTTGTTTGAGAAGGGCAGTCACGCCCCGTCCTCCCCAGCAGTGGGACGCGCCATCACGGACCTATTGAACCACCTCCAGAGGGCAGCGACGGAAACGCTGCTAAAGCCCTCTACGTCTCAGCGATCCCAGCGGGAACGGGTAAGTCAGCGTCACTGGCGGAATTCGCCTTGGCCCTTTGTGCCAGCCCCGCCTATCGGAACGTCGGGATGGTAGTCTTTTGCAATAGGGTCGCTGAGTGCCGTGACATGGCGTTGGCCCTCCAGAACCACAGGGACCGCCTGTGCGTGATTGTCGGGAAGGCAAACGACTGCCGCGCCACAAAATGAGGGCAGGGCCGCAGATGCCGCGCCGCAGCGCGTGGTCGCCCAGCACCATCTCGGGATGCTCGGCGAAGTAGCGGTTCACCTGGAGGCCGGAGGACACGGAGCCATCCGTCTCGCTGTTGTCGCCACTCGCTGCGTCCGCTTCATCATCCGCATCCGTCGTCGCCCGCTCAACCGGGGCGAGGCCGATCCACGCCGGACCGGAAGGGGGCTGGCCGTCGGCGCCGCTTCGACCGGTTGACCGATCCCGCGGCGCACGCACTGGTCGCCGGCATCCGCCAGAAGCAAGGGGACGAAGCAGCACTGGTCGCCACCAACTTGCTCGCACTGCGGCGGGCGGAGCGCGTCACCACTGCTGGTGCATGCGGTTGCGATGCTCGCCATCGCGAAGACTGGCGTTGACATCCCGCCGCGAAAACGGCCGTCCCTGGGCTTCCTCGCGAGCCTTGCCCCGCGCCAGAGCAT
>JAYTEU010000412.1:0-2398 GCA_043734985.1 Chthonomonadaceae bacterium | reverse complement strand
TCGTACCTCAAGGATGTAACGACGCGGGTAGCGGTCCACGACTACCAGGGCGCGAAGGTCAACGAGATCACGCTGCCCGGAGCGGGCACCGCCTTCGGGTTCGGTGGGGAGCGCAGGGACGACTATGTTTTCTATACCTTCAACGCGATGAATGTTCCGCCGACAATCTTCCGTTACGACCTGCCGACACACAAGAGCGTCCTGTTTCGATCTCCGGAAATTCCAGGGTTTCACGCCGCCGACTACGAATCGAAGGAGGTGTTCTACCGCAGCAAGGACGGCACGCGGATTCCGATGTTCCTGGTCTACAAGAAGGGTATCACCCTGAATGGTAAGAATCCGGCGATGCTTTATGGGTACGGCGGCTTCAACGTTACGCTCAATCCGGTCTTCAGCTCCATGCGGCTCGCCTGGATCGAACAGGGCGGCGTCTATGCCCAGGCGAATCTGCGCGGCGGCACGGAATATGGCGAGAAGTGGCACGAAGGGGGCATGCGCCTCAATAAGCAGAACGTCTTCGACGACTGCATCGCGGCAGCGGAATGGCTCATACAGAACCACTACACCTCGCCGGAGCGCCTCGCGGTGACGGGCGCATCCAATGGCGGCCTGCTTGTCGGCGCGGTGATCAACCAGCGGCCCGACCTCTTTCGCGCCGCGATCCCGGCAGTGGGCGTTATGGATATGCTCCGCTTCCAGAAGTTCACCGCAGGCGCGGCATGGGTCTCCGATTACGGCTCCAGCGACGACGAGACGCAGTTCAAGTACCTGCTCGGCTACTCACCGCTGCACAACATCCGGCAGGGGGGAAAGTACCCGTCCGTGATGGTAACGACCGCCAACCACGACGACCGCGTGGTTCCGGCGCATTCGTTCAAGTACGCGGCGACGCTTCAGGAGAAAGCCGATCCCGGTCAGCCCGTACTGATCCGCATCGAAACCAACTCAGGGCACGGCTCCAGCAACCTTGCTAAATCGATCGAAGAGACCGCCGACACGTACGCATTTCTTTTCCACAGCCTGGGAGTGACGCCGAAGTACTGAGATCTCGTCTGAACCGAGATTCGTCAGATTATGAGATTACCGGGATTAGCCCTTGCCTACGCCGTACGGTTCGCCGATACGCTAATCCCGGTAATCCTGAAATCCCACGAATCCCGGTTCAGAAAAGTGGTCCCTCTCGCGCTTACGTCCTGAGCGCCCGGAAGGTCACCATCTTCCGCTGCTGCTCGTCCCACAGGGCGAGGAACAGGGAATTGAGGCTTCGATACAGCGTGAGCGGCTCGATGGTTCGCAGCTCGGGCACCTCGTCGTAGCACTGCTGCAGGTTGTAGTTGGGAATCCGTGGCCGCAGATGGTGGATATGGTGAAGGCCGATGTTGCCGCTGAACCACTGGAGCACCTTCGGCAGTTTGTAGTAAGAGCTCCCCTCAAGCGCCGCGCGGATCGGATCCCACTGTTCGTGGCGATCCCAGTAGACTTCCTCGTACTGATGCTGCACGTAGAATAGCCACACCCCGAACGCCGCCGCAATGGCAATGGCCGGTATCTGGATCATCAGGTAAATCTTCAGGCCGATGGTGAAGTGCGCCAGGACGAACATGGCCAGCAGACCCAGATTGCAGATGGTGACGCTGTCCTTGGCCTGTTTGGTGGCTGTCTTGTTCGCAAATCGCTGGATAAACAGGAAGAGCACGGGAGCCGCGACGCAGAACAGAAAAATGGGATTACGGAAGATGCGGTACGCAATTCTGGTCCGCTTGGAAGCCGCGCGGTACTCGTCGATCGTCAGCGTCCAGATGTCGCCGGTTCCTCGATGGTCCAGATCCTCCGCAGTCACATGGTGCGTCGTGTGCGCGGTCCGCCACATGTCGAATGGCGTGAACGTGAGTATCCCACAAAACGCTCCCACAACCTTATTTGCGATGCGGGACGCGAAGAACGACGAATGGGTACAGTCGTGGAAGAAAATATAGATACGCACCATTAAGCCCGAGGTGATTACCAGTGGAGGCAGTATGGCCCAATAGGGCGCTCCGCGCTGCAGCATGACGATCATCAGTGTCCAGAGCGCGATAAAGGGAACAAACGTATTGATTAGCTGCCAGATCGATTTGCGAAGGACCGGCTTTTCATATTTCGAAAGCGATTTGAACCATTCCGAACGTGTTACTTGTTTCTTGACATCGACGGGCTCAGCAAGCATCTCTAACTCCTACACACCGTATGGGCTTCGATTTTTGACGCACGGACAATCCAGGCTCTAAACGACATAATTGTGAGTAAGACTCCTCGCAGTTACAATTGTCGCTTAAACCATGTCGAGCGATACTTTCGGGCTTCGACGATGGAACTATCACTCTTGTCTGGAACGTGGCCAGACCTGCAATACCGGAGA
>JAYTEU010000411.1:0-6039 GCA_043734985.1 Chthonomonadaceae bacterium | reverse complement strand
CTAAGTATACCATACCGGGGTGTCTATTGCAACGGAAACGGGTGTCACTGACATCTGCGAGCGGGCTGCATGCAAAGGGTGGCGATATCTAAAGGGTGGCGATATTTATTGAATACGTCTAGGAATCGTCATCAATATTCGCGGAAGGAAAGGCCGTGAGTGCTGTCGAACCCCGGAGCACTATCGGAAAAGGCGGAGGCATAAATGTCGGACAATTGTATCTTTTGCAAAATCGCGTCGAGACAAATACCGGTCGACCGGGTTTACGACGACGAGGAGTTTATTGGGTTTCACGACATGAATCCGCAGGCGCCGGTGCACGTTCTGCTTATCCCCAAAAGGCATTATGCCACTTTGATGGACATAGCGGACGAGCGCCTGCTGGGGCGCGCGATGCGAGCCATACAACAGACTGCGATATCTCTCGGGATTGCAGACGAAGGATTCAGGACGGTACTGAATACGCGCGACAACGGCGGGCAGACTGTCTATCATGTACACTGGCACGTTCTGGGCGGCCGATTTATGCAGTGGCCGCCCGGATAAACGCCTAATGCTCCACGCTTGCCCACTGCCGCGATTCCGCTGATTTCTCCACGGCATCCAGCACGGCCTGGTTTCGGTACCCGTCCAGGAAGTCGGGGGTAAACGGTTCGCCCTTGCCGATTGCCTCGAACAGATCCTTCATCATGTTGATGAACGTATGTTCGTACCCTATGATATGGGCTACGGGCCAATATGCGCTCATGTAAGGGTGTTCCGAGTCGGTCGCCTGGATCGTGTGGAAGCCCTGGAGGCTAGGCGGATCGTCCGTCAGGTAGATCTCGATCTCATTCATTCGCTCCAAGTTGAATGCGATGCTGCCTTTTTCTCCGTTGATCTCCCACCTATTGTAGTTTTTTCGGCCCGGTGCAAGCCGTGTCGCCTCGAAGGTTCCCGTCGCGCCGTTTTCAAACCGGGCGAGGAACGCGGTGACATCGTCGACGGTCACTTTGCCCATCTCGCCGGACGACTTGAAGCCCGAAAGTCCGCCCTCAGTGTCCGCGAGGAGCGGGCGCTCTTTGATGAACGTCTCACTCATCCCGCAGACTTCCGTAAACTCCGAACCCATCACAAATCGCGCGGTGTCGATCAAATGGGCGTTCAGGTCGCCGTGCGAACCGCTGCCCGCAATCGTTTTGTCCAGTCGCCACACGAGCGGAACGGAGGGATCTAAAATCCAGTCCTGAAGATAGGTGCCGCGGAAGTGACGGATCTTGCCGAGTTTGCCCTCACGCACGAGCTGCGCGGCAAACGCGATTGCGGGAGCCTTTCGGTAGTTATGACAGATTCCATTGACGAGGCCGCAGTCTTTGGCAAGCTCATAAGAGGCTCGTGCATCGTCTAGCGTGATGGCTAAAGGCTTTTCGCACAATACATGCTTGCCCGCTTTGAGGGCGGCCTGGGAGATTTTGGCGTGTGAGTCGTTGGGAGTACCGATATCGATGAGGTCGATATCATTGCGTCCGATCACATCCTCCCAGCTCGTGGCATATTCCTGCCAGCCGAACTGCTTGGCGGCGGCAGCGACCTTCTGTTCACTGCGGCCGACGAGCACCTTCATCACCGGCTCGACATCGATATCGAAAAACCTGCCGACCTGCCGGTAAGCATTGCTGTGAGCCTTTCCCATGAACTGATATCCGATTAAAGCAACATTTACCTGCTTCTTTGCCATTTGAATCCTCCATATTAGATTGAACTACCACCCGCGACCGCCAAGAGATTACGGTTTGCTTCCAATACCCGTGTCACTGCTTATAATACGGAGATCTGCGCGCAAGGGGTGGGCGGAAGCCACGTCCGCCTGCCGGATAGATTCTACACAGGAGCAAAATCTCCTTCTGTAAGAGCGATTGACCCGGGGCGTTCAGTCCTCGCCTCGTTGCCCGTGGCGCCCGGAGGGTACCCGAAGTCATCGGCTACGAAAGCAAGAATCGCCCAAAGGGCACCCGGCCATCGCGGATTGAAACTGGTGTCCGCGAAGGCCGGGCGCCCTTTGGGCGATTTTGTTGTCACCAGGCGAGGAATTCATTCCCACGCCAAGAACTGGCAGAGCCTGGCAATCGTACGCGTGTGAATGGGGTCGTTCCGGCCTAATTTGGGGTAGGGCGAATGCCAAAGATGAATTGAGGCAAACTAGAAAACCCCATGCATCAAAGATGCATGGGGCGTGCGTCGTCTGAAACTGCCTAACGGAGCGTCGCCACTCCGATGGGCAGGCAGACGAGCGCATTGTTCAGTGTAACCAATTCGCTCACCTCCTCTCTTACCGGGTTTGTCGCCGCGGAGAGGTCGGCCTGGCGCCAGGACGCCATCGCGACTGCCCGATCAATCACCCTATCGTACATTTCGCCCCTTGCGCTAAACGATTCAATTCACAATATGTTCGGATCCGAACAATCTGCGGTCGCCATAGAAGTCGGCCATACACATTTATCACTGCGCCGGTTCAATGATCCAGCGGCCATCGGCTAGAGCCACTCGTTAGGGCAGGCGCCGTTTACCAGCGACTGCGATGGCTCCGATTGGCCGTCAGCGTGCACGGCCCGCATCAGGCCGTCTGCCTGGGCTTCCGATCCGGCGGCTGCCCGCATCAGATGGCGCGACTCGCGCTCCCTGCGCCGCCGCTCCTCCAGTACTGCGGCGACCTGCTTGGCCGTCTCCTGAAGCTGTTTGGTTTTTCCTTCCCGCGTCAGGCGTTCGACAGCAGGAAGCGTGCTGCCGGTACCGACCTTGTTAAGCGCTTCCAGAATTTTGAAAACCAGAAGTGTATTGGGGTGGATCAACGCTTCTGCAAGGTGCGCAACAGATTGCTGGTCGATAGCGCCGTAATCCGACTCTTCCAATTTCGGCAGTATCTGCATCAGCGCGAATGCGGATGCCTCGCGCACTGTCGTGCTTTGATCGAACAGCTTTTCGGCGAGCGGGCCGATACTCTCGATCACGTGCAGCCGTCCCAGCGACTCCGCGGAAGCGGCGCGCAGCATATCGTTGTGTCCGCTATTCAGCCGCCCGTAAACGACGCACATCGGAATCGTGAGGATACTTGCCAGGGAGCCCATTAGGAACAACATTTGCGGAAAAACGTCGGCCCAGTCGATGTTTTCTCCCGACCTGCAAATCAAGAGCGACCAGATTACACAGAGCGGGAGCATGGTGCCGTAACCCCAGAGCAGCCCGCGCAGAAACCGCTCCCAAAGGGTTTGGTCTTCATCCCGTTCCAGCGTCTCCATTAGCATGCCGGCCGCAGCATCGCGCTCCTGTGCGTCCAACGGGACTCGCGCAAGCGCCCAGGCTGCCACGACCTGTTCGCGCCAATGGTTTGCAGAGTTGTTTGCGAGTGCGCTGAATAGGGGCATGGTGGAGCTGTCGGGCTGGTACGTGTTGACGAGGAGTCCCTCCGCGATGGATCGGACGGGCGAGGTTCCGCGGAACTGTGTAAGCAGGCTGCCGATCTCCAAATAACTATCCACAGGGCGTGGATTGGAGAATCTATCGAGCTCACCGCGGGTGGGCGTGGCCCATTGCGAAGGTGCGCCAACGCCCTCATGAGGTTGTTGCAGGGGTTCCATGTTTATTCGACGCTTATTCCGCGCGCACTGTTTCGCCAATATGGATCGGCAATGCGCGACTCTTATAGACGTTGCTTAGACGGTTACTTGGTGAACTTCCACACGTCAGCCGTGTCTTTGATATTTGCGGTAAACGCCTCCACTTGCTGACGCAAGATAGTGGACGTCATGCACCGGTTGTCCAACACGCGATGCACGTAAAGGGTGCGATTAGTCTTGTTAAAGTAAAAGAATGACGGAGCGATGTCCGTATTTGTCGCGAGAACGTTCATCCATTGGGACGCCGTCACGGACGTGGTATCGTCAACCGCGCCGACATTCGCATTTAGACCGATCTTCTCACTATTGCCGCTGATCAGGAACTGGACATTAAACGTCCATTCTCCTTGCTTGATACCGACGACATAGCCCTGTTTTAGTTTCTTTGGCTCGTATCCCATATCGGTAAGCATTTGATGGAGCGAAATATCAGACAGCACGCCTCTGGCTGTTGAAACCCCGGGATCTTGCGGCTCTTGCGCGCGCAGCCGCGCCGCTAAGACGGTGGCCAAACAGAGCACAATGACGGCAAACGCGACAATTGGAATCGATTTCCGCACGATATTCTCCTCCCTGGATATACGGCGCGGAGATTGACGACGTCAGCAATCCCGATTGCCGCCTGTCGAAATCCCAATGCCTGAACTTGTGGGCGCTAACGCGATCTGGTGATCTCCACGCCGACGGAAGCAACGATTGCGTTCATGGGGGGACACATCTTTTGCACTCGTAGTTGCATGGTTAGCACCGGTGCAAACTCATCCAGCACAATCTGGACCATGTGCGCCGCCAGCGCCTCTAGAAGCCGGAATTGGCGCTGAGTGCCGACTTCGATCAAGCGGCGCGCTACCTTGGAATAGCTCACCGTGTCTCCCAGGCGATCGCTTTCCCCGGCAGTTCGCGTGTCCACCCCCAGTCTGACGTCTACAAAGTATCGATGTCCGACCATTTGCTCCTGGTCCGAAGCGCCGTGGTAACCGTAAAACTCAAGGCCATTTATGA
The DNA here is from genome assembly GCA_043734985.1 of Chthonomonadaceae bacterium. GTDB lineage: Bacteria > Armatimonadota > Chthonomonadetes > Chthonomonadales > Chthonomonadaceae > DATGJU01. Next base: position 1,384 of record JAYTEU010000411.1, on the reverse strand, counting down.
CTATAATATCGGTTTCTACCATTGTTTAACTCTAGTTGCCGCGTGACAAATTCAAAGAGTCGGCCTAACCGGCCGGCCGAGATTCGTATTTGTCGGACCCTTTATCGGGCAGCGGAAGTACCCATATATTGCGGAATTGGACCGCATGCCCGTGGTCCTGAAGGTAGATCGGACCAGGCTTATCGAGTGGGCGGTCGCCGCCGATCCCTGTCGGACCGTTTATCTCCTGATTGTTCTGAACCGTTATCCCGTTGTGTACGACGGTTACGCGCGCCTTTTCCGTGAGTTTCGCGTCCTCACCGAACCGGGGGGCGCGGAAAGTGATGTCGTAGGTCTGCCAGTTCTCCGGCGGACGAGCCGCATTTACGAGCGGCGCAAACTGGCTGTATACCGCGCCGCAGTCTCCCTTGCCCGGCCTGGCGTATCCGTAGGAGTTCAGAACCTGAATTTCATAGTGGGATTGAAGGCCGACGCCACTGTTTCCACGGCCCTGGTCTTTCGATCCGGGTTCGAAGGGGATCTTGAATTCGACGTGGAGCTGGAAATCCGTAAAATCCTGCTTGCTGACGATGTCACCGCCACCCGACATCAGTGAGCCATCCTTGACTTTCCAGGCAGCGTCCTGGGCAGTCATGTTCTTGCGCCAGTTCGCGGTGACTTCTTCGGCCTTCCCGGAAAATAGGACGACCAAGCCCTCAACTTTTGGTACGGGCGCGGGCTGATAGTCTACGACTTCCGGTCGCTCTTTAGGCAGCGCCTCCTGGCTGTCGCCTCGTACTCCGACGAAGAGGATCGACAGAGCGATCGATCCCAGAACTGCCCGTCGCCATGGCGATTTGCCAAGGACGGATTTCAGTGTGGTTCTCATTGCGATCCTCCAGGCGCCAATTCGCGCCGCAATATCCTCAAAATGACTGCCACAGGCATGGCCGAATTACCAGTAACCGACGTCGTATTCACCGCGTGACAGGTCCATTCCTGCGCGCTTGAGCGCCTGAAATCACCATGTCGGGTCAGATTCAAGCATGATTCGTCTCGTGAAAAGTAGTGTCTGACGGCTCGGAACGGACTAAAAGGACGCTATGATAGTCGCAAAACCAGACATTTAGACCCTCTTTCGTGAACAAAATCACAAGCATTAACTAGTAACTATTGTTGACAGAATGGTTCTGTTGGCATAGGCGGCCAATCAAGTAGACAGAATTACGCGTAAATCTTGTTGACTCTGGGCCGATATTGTGTTACACTCCGCCCGTAGCGAAAAAGCTTGACTGCAAACAAGCGTTCTCAATGATTCACTGGCAATTTCAGGAGGTTTCAACCACCACAAGGCAGCCTAACGGTGTCTTACGGAACGGAAAGGAGGACCCGCAAGTGTCCCTCA
>JAYTEU010000410.1:0-2937 GCA_043734985.1 Chthonomonadaceae bacterium | reverse complement strand
CGCCAAGCCGGAGGCGCAGACCGCGATAACGACGCAGCGCACCGTCTTTATGGTTCCGCTTGAAAACCGTATGTTCGAAGCCCTGATCAAACTCAAGGTGTTTCAGGGAAACGCGCTCAAGAACGGCGAACTCGAGACCGAAGTCAATCGCTTTACCATCGGTCCCGCGGAGTTCCTGACGATACCGGGTGAAGCGCTGCCGAACGTTGGGTTCTTCCTTAAGCGCCACATGAAAGGACAGCCCAGGTTCCTGCTTGGTCTTACCTGCGATTTTCTGGGTTATATACTGACGCCGGAAGACTATGGCCTGAAAATTTATGAGTACGAAACAAGCGTGTCAGTCGGCTCTCAGATGGAGCCGTTGATGGTCAGGCATTTGCTCGGCCTCGAACCAAAGGACGGTCACGCAGCAAGGTCGGCGGAGCAGAAGAATTGAACAGCGCAATCGAAACGGAGGGCTTAGGCAAAGACTACCGGGGATTATCCGCGGTGACCGCTCTGGATCTACAGATACCGCGCGGTGAGGTCTTTGGGCTGCTGGGGCCAAATGGCGCGGGCAAAACGACTACGATCATGATGCTCCTGGGAAACATTCGCCCGACGCGCGGTCGAGCCTCGCTGCTTGGCCGGCCGATCGGCGATGTTGCCGCGCGAAGGCGGGTCGGGTTTCTGCCGGAGAAATTCCAGTTCCACGACTTCCTGAGCGCCACGGAGTTCCTGCACCTGCACGGCAAGCTAGCCGGAATGAGCGCTGCCGAGCGCGACAAAGAGGTGCCGCTCGTGCTCGCGCGCGTGGGACTTGCCGACCGGGCGAGCGACCGCATACGAGGCTTCTCAAAGGGAATGCAGCAGCGAATCGGACTAGCGCAGGCCATCCTTCACGCACCCGACCTGGTAATACTAGATGAGCCGACCTCGGCCCTGGACCCGCTCGGCAGGCGCGATGTGCGCGACATAATATTGGATATGAAGGGGCGCGGCTGCACGGTCGTCCTTAACTCGCACCTTCTGTCCGAAATCGAGTTGACCTGTGACCGCGTTGCCATTATCACGAAGGGCGAAGTTGCGTTGCAGGGAACCATGGACTCGCTCCTGTCGTTCTCGTCAACAGTCGAGATCGAAGTTCGCGGCCTAAACGACGCGGCCCTCGCTGCCGTGCGCCAAATCGCCGCTAAGATCAAGGTGGGACGTGTACCGATAACGCGATTTACTGCCTGGGTGAACACCGAGGAGGACATCGGCGCTCTGGCGAGCGCGCTAGTAGAAAACGGCGTAACTCTCCTCGCACTGATTCCCCGTCGCGAAACTCTCGAAGATCTGTTTGTGCGTACGGTCGAAAGCAGTCAACCGGGCTCGGCTTAAACCGTCAATTTGAGTACTTAAAGTGTGTGCAAAAAGTGCAGAATACTCCCACAGCCCTCGATTCCGGAGGACCGGCTGCCGAAGGGAGCAACAACGCCCCCAGAATTGGGGGTCGGGGGGGCGTATTCTGCACACACTCTTAAGAAGAGGGTTCACGTTACAGTCGTACCGAACAGTGAATATGGAGAAAGAGCGGAAACGGTTTGTGGGCAGGCTTAGTAGCCTGCCCACATATTTTGTCACCAAGTCCAGCGCTGAGCACGATCGCAATCAGTCGATTTGGACGATGCGAAAGTGCTTGCCGTTGCGGTTATGAAAAACAAGCCGTACCTGGTCGCCGGACTTGAGCCCATCGATAGCGGTCCTATAAGCCGCCATTGTGGGCGTATTCGTATCATTCACCTTGATCACGACGGCGCCTTCGGAAAGCTCGTCCACATCCGCTGCTGAACCCGTCAAGTCAATGGACTTTATGACAACTCCGGTAACGTTGTTCGGCAGTCCGACAGTAGCCGCAAGTTTATCCGTTATCGGCAGCACGTCGAAACCCAGCGATGCCTTTGCCGAATCCTTCGGTTTGGGTAGGTCGGTTTGCTGCGCGACCGCCTCAGTAAGTGTAACTTTGGTAGTTCGCGATTTGCGATCGCGAAGATAGGTAATGTCCACGGATGTGAACGGCTGCGTGTGCGAAATGATCGTGCGCAGATCGAGCTCGCCATGAATGGGTTTACCGTTTATCGCGGTTATAACGTCCCCGGCGTGCAGTCCGGCCAGCCCCGCGGGCCCATCCGGCAGCGGCTCATCGCCGATCCAGGCTCCCTCACTGACCCCGAACGCCAGCGCCTGGCGAGGAGTTACAGTCTTAGGAGTCACGCCCAGCAAGCCATAACTGACTTTGCCCTTGGTCATAAGCTGTTCGACCACGAACTTGGCGGCATTGATCGGAATCGCAAACGCGATGCCGATATTGCCTCCGCCCTCGCTCTCGATGGCGGTATTGATACCGATGACCTCTCCATTGATGTTCACAAGCGGGCCGCCGGAGTTACCAGGGTTGATCGCCGCATCGGTCTGTAATAGCGTGGGGTAGAGACGGGGCGCCCCTCGCGATTCGGGGTCGGAGATGCTCTGCTGGCGAAAGAGGCTGCTTATCACGCCGACAGAGAAGGAGCCTTCGTACCGGTATGGGCTCCCGATGGCAATCGCCCAATGGCCGATTCTGGCGGTATCGGAATCCCCGAGGCGAGCTGCCGGAAGCGGAGTTGGAGATTCAATCTTTATAAGCGCGAGGTCGCTGCGGTAATCACGCCGCACCGTGCCGACGAACTCACGGCCATCGTTCAGCTTGACGGTAACTCTATCCGCGCCGCTCACCACGTGATCGTTTGTAAGAATCCAGCCGTCCTTGCGAATGATTACCCCGGAGCCGGTTCCCTTCATGGACTTCGGCGCGCGTCCCTGGGGAAATACATTTCGAGGCACGGCGCCGCCGCTTTCACCCTCTTTGTCGTTGTGAACCGCCTTGGAAATCGAGACGGTGACGACCGTCGGCTCCAGCTCATCCGCGATACTACT
>JAYTEU010000409.1:0-1933 GCA_043734985.1 Chthonomonadaceae bacterium | reverse complement strand
GCGCTCAAGACTCCGACCCTATCGCCGCTCTCCAACGAGGATTGGGTGGCGCTCGAGATCATCATCCCGGAACAGACGGTGCGCGATCTGCTCCCGAAGATGAAGCGGGCCGGGGCGGAAGGCATTGTGGAATACCCGCTGAACAAGGTCGTATACTGAGGAGGCACGCTTTATGGCAAATGACGTTTTTCTGCTGCTGCACGGGTGGGGCGGCAACAAACCGGCTCACTGGCAGGAGCATCTTTATCAGAAGCTCACGGAGGCAGGAGCAAGGGTCCACTATCCGAAAATGCCAAGCCCGGAGGCTCCGGATCTACCCGCCTGGCAGGCACGCTTGACCGGAGAATTGGAAGAGATCGCGCAGCAACCGCCGGGCGCCCGGCTGCACGTATTGGCGCATAGCCTGGGTAGCGTAAACTGGATGCACATGGCGGCAGCGCGCGGCGCGTCCGGAGCGCAAATCGCCGACCGCGTTCTGCTGGTAGCTCCGCCCTACATCGTGCCGCAGATACTGCCTATCGACGTGACGCCCGCCGTAGCCGCGTTCTTCCCGCCGCCCTGCGTTGCCGCCGCTATCAAGGCCGCCGCCCGCGAGACGGTTCTGATCGCCTCCGACACCGACGATTACGCCACCTTCGACCAATCGTGCGGCTACGCGCGCGATCTCGATATACCTATCCACAAGCTGCCCGGCGCGGGCCACATCAGCCCCTACTACGGGTACGGCGAGTGGCCTTGGGTTCTGGACTGGTGTCTCGGCAAGGCCGAGCTTCCTCCAGTCCCACGCCCCACCGAATAGTGCTACAGGCAGGCGTCATTGAATCAAAAGGGGCGGCACGTGAGTGCAGCCCCTCTATATTGTTTCGGCGACGAATGTGGCAATAGCTGGCGATTCTCCTCGCACTCGATGTCACAATTCCGACCACCGATCGCATCGTCAAAACAGCTTCCCCTGCATCTCCGAAGCGGGCCGCCGAGACGGTATGCCCAGCGCGTCCTGCATGCTCCAGCACGTTGCGGGCGAGAACCCCTCGTAATCGTTATTGCAGAAAACCCATGCCCGCCGTGTGCGCGCCTGGTGGCGTCGCAGCGCGGCTGCCCAGCGGCGCACCGTGTCGGACTTGTCTTCGATCACGCGGCGATGGTCGTCGAATGCGCCATGCTTACCGATCAGTCGAATGTAAGCGAAGTCGGCCGTCGGGGCGAACCTGCGGGGCATGCCGGGATAGTCCGTCGCGGCGAGTGCGACGTTGTGCGCCTGAAGCAGCGCGAACACCTCAGAGGCAAGGAGAGACGGATGGCGGAATTCGATTGCAAATCGCGCATCCGGATCGCCGATTTCGTGCAATGAGGCAATGAGCGCCTGAAGCACGGGCAGATCGTCGTAGGTGAAGCTCGGAGGCATCTGGAACAGCATCGGGCCGCGCTTAGCGCCCATACTCGCCATCGCGCAAATGAACGTGTTCAGCGGCTCAAGTGCATTACGTAGACCAAGGTCGTGCGTAATCAGCTTCGGCACTTTGGAACAAAAGACGAAGTTGTCTGGAGTGGAGCGCACCCAATTCTGCAAAGTGGTTTCGCGCGGGGTTCCATAAAACGTCGAGTCGATCTCCACCGTGTCGAAGGCGCGAGCGTAGTGAGGAAGTCGGTCCCGGGGCTCCGTCTCATCGGGATAGAAGACTCCATCCCAGTCTTCATAGCTCCAGCCCATTGTCCCCACTTCGACCGGGATTTCAAGCCGCGGCAAGGCAGCATCGTCTATTTCCATTCCCGCCTGTTCACCAAAGCGCGAATTCGATCCTCCTTGCCGCGCCTAATCACCAGGGTCATTCCGTTCTCGTGACGCGGGATTAAAATCCCGGTCTAGGTTTACAAAGTCCGCCTTCGCGGACTCAATCCGCAACCCGCGAAGGCGGGTTTGGTAGACTTAGAC
>JAYTEU010000408.1:0-4770 GCA_043734985.1 Chthonomonadaceae bacterium | reverse complement strand
TATCGAGTGCTCGCCGGTTATGAACGCGTCTCCATACAGCCCCGCCCTCAGTAAGCGCCTCGAACGAATCACGAACTCCGTCCAAGGCAGGTTTTCGGGATACCAGCCCGCGTGCGCGAAGAGAACCTTGCCCACGCGGGCCGCAAGCGGCATGGCGCGCAGAAAATTGCCGATGCCGCGCTTGTCCTTGCCTGCCGCTAGCTCCAAGGGATCCATTCCGGCGCGCTCGATCTCTTCGAGGAACGCGCCGGCCTTCCGGGATTTCGGCTGGTTCAGGAACTCCGCCTCGTGATTGCCGAGCAGGACGATCAGCCGCCCGCCGTTCGCTTGGGCCTGAGCGCGAAGCCGCATCCACATTTCGAGGATAGGGAGGCTCTCCGGCCCCTTGTCGATCGAGTCGCCGACGACGATGAGCAGGGTTCGGCCGGCGATCCAGCGCCCGCTCGCATTGGTGACCTTCGCCGCGTTGAGCAGCCTATTCAGGTTACGGTACATGCCATGCACGTCGCTGAGCGCAAGGACCTGCGAGTAGCCCGCCACATCGTCTAACTCTTCGACGCCGGGATTTGAGGCGCTCTGCGCGCGGCCGGGAAGCGAGCAGACAGCGAGCATCGGCACGAGCAGGAGGAGCGCGCGCAGCCTATGTGTGACAGTCGAACGATTCCATAGCATGGTGGTTTTTCCCGTGCGGATCGGATGATTTCGGTGTGCCGGACGCGCGTTAGATTTCTCGGCTAAACTATTAGTTACAGTGGCATAGGGTGACTGATGCCGTTTCCCAGTGACCACGGAGTTGGCCAGGATGCGACTGCTATTGGGCGTATGGGACCGTGCCGGTGGCGTCCACGGTGTAGCCCCACTTTTCGATCAGGTCGGGGCCGGGCGAGAAGTCGTCTTTGCGGGCCTTCAGCTTGCGACGGAGCCACTGGTCCATGCGTTGCTGGAGGTCGGCGCGCTCCGGCTTGCCGACGAGGTTGTCCCGCTGGTATGGGTCGGATTCATTATCGAAGAGGAGCCAGGGGCCCTTCAGATCGGCGGCGTAGGTCCAGCGCTGCGTCCGGATGGCGCGGTACTCCCGACCGCCACGGGCGCGGTTCCACTGGCCGAAGGGCGCTGGGCAGAGGATGGCGGCAGCTCCGTCGGAGGGGTCCTTACCGCCGGAGAGATACCCGCTGAAGTCGAGGCCCTGAGCGGTGCGCGGCGCCGGAAGCCCGCAGAGGCGAACGAGGGTCGGCATGATGTCTTCGGTGCCGATGGTGACGGGAACCGCTCTGCCGGTTCTCCCGAATTTTGCCGAGTAACGAACCAGCAGCGGCACCCGAGCCGACTCCTCGAAGGGCTGCTGCTTCTTCTCCGCGCCGTGCGACCAGAGCATGTCCCCGTGGTCGGAAGTGAAGATCACGATCGTGTTGTCGTCGAGGCCGAGGTCGCGGCAGGTCCGCATTAGCCTCTCGAAACATTCGTCCAGCGCGGTGCAGTGGGCGTAGTAGCCGCGCAGCTCGCGCCGGGCGATCTCGCGGCGCCCGGCGGGAACATTGGGCCGAAGGGTGAGCGCCGCGTCGGCATACAGTTTCGCCATCTTTGCGGGCGCGGTGGCGTAGGGTTCGTGCGGCGGCCCCCAGGAGAGGTAGAGCAGAAACGGCTTCTCGCTTTTTGCGTGGTCGCTCAGGTATCGGCAGGCATCGTCTGTCTGCGCCTCGGTATCGTATCCGCTCCAGCGCAGCTTCTCCGGGCTGTCATCCGCGTAGTAGGCCGAATTGTTGTAGTCGTGGGTACACTCCAGCGCTTTCCAATACTCGAAACCCTGCCGCCGCTCCTTCGGAATATAGGCAGAGCGGCCGTGCCCATCGACATGCCACTTGCCGATGAACCCCGTATCGTATCCGGCCCGCGCGAGCAGCTTGGGGAAGGTGACGGCATCCGGCGAGAGCGGGATATCGTTCATGAAGACGCCGTGCGTGAGGGCGCGCTGGCCGGTGAGCAGGGACGCGCGCGTGGGCGTGCAGACGGGGATGGTGGAGACGGCGTTCGTGAAGCGGATACTCTCGGCGGCGAAACGGTCCAGGCTGGGAGTCTTGACATCGCCGTTGCCGGCAAAGCCGAATGCGCTCTGCCGCCACTGGTCGGCGATTACGAAGAGGACGTTCGGGCGACGGTTTGCTGTGAGAGGGTGAGCAGGTGAGAGGGTGAGGGGGTGAGGCGATTCGGACTGTAGGCCCACGCCGAACTGTTTCTGGTAGAGAGCTTTGAAAGGGTTCGTTGCGGGGCCGACGGCGGCTTCGTTGACTAGGCCGGGCTGCACGGAGTCCCACCAGCGATCGTAGGCGGCGTCCATTTCGGCGACGATCTGAGGGTTTTGCGCCGCTACGTCGTTGCGCTCGCCTGGGTCGGCCTTCACGTCGAACAGCATCCAGTTCTTGTCGGCGCCTTTGGATGCGGATACCAACTGCCAGCGCGGGGCTCGAACGCTGCACGCGGCATACTTGAAATCGGCGGGCGGCGCTCCCTTGGGCCATCGACCGACGTGGGTGAACAGGAAGCGATCGGGCCAAACGGCGGCAGGATTCTTCAGCAGCGGAACGAGGCTGCGGCCCTCCACCTGCTGCTTCACCTCGTCGGTGAGCTTCGCACCTGCGATCTGCGCGATGGTTGGGAAGAAGTCGATGTGGGCGGTGAGCGCGCCGACGTCCGCCGGTTTGAGCGTGCCGGGCCAGCGCCAGAAGGAGGCGGCGCGCGTGCCGCCGAGGAAGGGAGTCACCTTCTGGCCGCGCATCCCCGCGTTGTAGACCTGCACCCCGCCCGTGCCGCCATTATCGTTCATGAAGACGACGAGAGTGTCGCGCTCGATCTTCCATTCGCTCAGCTTATCGAGGAGCCTGCCGATATTGTCGTCGATATTGGCGACCATGCCGAAGAACTTCGCGACCTTCCGATCCGGTACCTTGTCGGCATAGCGCGCCTCGTCTTCGGGCCGGACCTGGAGCGGCTCGTGCGGCGCGTTGCAGGGAATGTACGCAAAGAAGGGCCGTTTACTTGCGCGCTTCGCGTCGATCCAGCGAATGGCATGTGCGTAGAAAACGTCCGTGCAGTAGCATGTCGTCTTCTCGAATTTGCCGTTATGGAGGATGGCGGGGTCGAAGTACGTGTTGCCGGGCGCGTCGCCGCAGCTTCCCGGATAAGTCTGGCCGATGCCGCCTCCGCCGTGGATGTACACCTCGTCGAAGCCGCGCCGGCCGGGCTGGTAGGCGGCTTCGTCGCCGAGGTGCCACTTGCCGAAGATGCCGGTCGTGTAGCCCGTGCGCTTCAGAACCTGGGCGAGGGTGGTTGCTTTGAGCGTCAGCCGCTCCCGCTCCAGGATGGTGTGCGTGACTCCGTTGCGGAACTCGTGCCTGCCGGTCATCAGCGCGCTGCGCGTGGGCGAGCAGGTGGGACTGACATGGAAATCGGTGAAGCGCACGCCTTCATCGTGCAGGCGGTCCATATTTGGCGTCTTGAGAATGGGGTTGCCGGTGCAGGAGAGGTCGCCGTAGCCCTGGTCGTCGGTCAGCAGGAAGATGATGTTGGGAGGCCGCGGCGAGAGCATCTGGGCGTCCACGCAATTAATGGCGCCGCCGAACTGCGCAAACACAAGGAGGATCATCAGGAATAGTTTAAGTAGACGCTTCGCGTGGGACATATCAGGTGTGTCTCCTGCGCATATTGCGGAAAATGCGATCCTCTCGTATTCGATCGATCAGATCGGACACGTCGTCATTCGTGATCTTGATGCCCGTCCTATGCACCCAAATTCCTTGCTCGTTTGTCAGTGTAGCAGTGTCGCGAATTGGTCTGAGGGTGATTTCATCAGTTGTCGCTGTGATCTCCAGGGAATCGCCAGGCAGTAGGCCTAGCGATTCGCGAATCGCCTTCGGAATTACGATGCGGCCCGCGCTATCTATTGTGACTTTACTGGACATGTTGGGATTATACGATGGTAATTCCCACCTGTCAATGTCACTTTTACTCCAAAATCGAGTTCACGACGTTTCCGGCGACGTCGGTGAGGCGGAAGTTTCGGCCGCTGAAGAGATAGGTCAGCTTGGTGTGCTCGATGCCCAGAAGGCGGAGGATGGTGGCGTGGAGGTCATTGACGCTGACACGGTCCACGACTGCCTTATGCCCGATCTCATCCGTTGCGCCGTGGTGGACGCCGCCATTTATGCCCCCGCCGGCCATCCAGGTCGTAAAGGCGTGCGGGTTGTGATCGCGGCCGGTCCCGCCCTTCTGCACCAGGGGGAGCCGCCCGAACTCGCCGCACCAGATAACGAGCGTCTCCTCAAGGAGTCCTCGCTGCTTTAGATCCGTCAGAAGCGCCGCGATCGGCTTGTCGGTCTCTCCGGCGAACTGGCGGTGGTTCGCCTCGATGTTGCTATGGCCGTCCCAGGATTTCTCGTTCTCCTCGCCGCCGCTGTAGATCTGGACGAACCGGACACCGCGCTCCACCAGTCGCCGCGCCGTGAGACACTGCTTGGCGAAGTGGGCGCACCGCTTGTCGTCGAGGCCGTACAGGGTGCGGATGTGCTCCGGCTCCTTCTCGATCGCGAGCGCGTCGGGCGCGGCCATCTGCATGCGGTAGGCCAGCTCGAAGCTCTCTATTCGGGCGGCAAGCTCGTCCGCGCCCGCATCCGGCAGGCGCTGCCGGTTCAGCTTCGCGAGGAGGTCGAGCAGCGCGCGCTGCTGAGACGGCTGCATACGGACGGCCCGATCGAGGTTGGCGATGGGCGCTCCCTG
>JAYTEU010000407.1:0-1514 GCA_043734985.1 Chthonomonadaceae bacterium | reverse complement strand
AGGTAGGAGGCCCGCGTGCCCTGAGCCAGGAGCGCTACCTCTTCGGCGGAGAGCGCCTTCTCGTACAGCCTGACATCCTGCATGGACGTTCCATCCATGACGGATGTCGAGTGGCGCTGGCCCAGCTTGAAGGGAACGGTGGTTCGGATGGTATCTTTCAGAACGTTAGCCTGATCGGCGGTCGGACGCGCGGTCCCATCGACATACACTCGAACGCCCGACGTTTTGGCGGTGCCGTCGTACGTGATGCAGACATGGTGCCACTTGCCCACGGAAATCGGCTCGGTCGTCACGGTCTTCAGGGCGTTGTCCGGCCACTTATTGACTATGTGCGTTCCTACCTTGCCGGCCTCTACCCAAAGATCCCAGCCGCGGAAATCGTGCAGGTCATCCATGCGAGCCACAATCGCGCCGCCGGAATTGGCCGAAGGCAGCCGGACCCACGCAGCGCACGAGAACGATTGGTTCTTATCGAAATCGCCCACGGCGGGCACTTCGACCGCGCTTGGCCCCGTGCGCGTGAACGACTTCGCGGAGATATTCCCGGCAACGTCCCATCGGGGCTCGGCGGAGGCCGTCAACTGAACCGGACTGCCGTTGATGGTCGCCTGCAGGTCGCGCCCCTTCCCGTCGTTAAGCGAGGCGTAGAACTGGAGCTTGTCGGTTGGCAGCTTTGCCGCGATCGCGGCCTGGTCGGCGGTCCCTATCCAGCGATCGAAGTCCGCGCGGGCCTGCTGCTTCCGCTCGTCCACTTTCTGCTTTGCGGTCGCGATCTCGCCGGTGAGCGCGCTAAATCGCTCTCGGTCCTCCTCGCGCGGCACCATCATGACGGGCGGCGTGTTCTGAATATTGCCGTCCATTACGGGCTGCGTGGTGTTGTTGAAGAAGGCCGTCATCGAGTAGAAATCTTTTTGCGTGAACGGATCGAACTTGTGATCGTGGCAGACTGCGCAGCCTAGCGTGCTGCCCAGCCAAACCTGCGAAGTAGTCTCGGTTCGATCTCGGGCGTAAAGGACGCGATACTCCTCTTCAATGGCGCCGCCCTCATTCGTAGTGATGTTGCATCGGTTGAAACCGGTCGCGACCTGCTGGTCGAGCGTGTGGTTCGGGATAAGATCGCCCGCAAGCTGCTCGATGGTGAACGCGTCAAACGGCATATTCTTGTTGAGCGCTCGAATGACCCAATCCCTATACGACCAGATCTCTCGGTAGTTGTCGAAGTGGATGCCGTTCGTGTCCGCATAGCGCGCCGCGTCCAGCCAATACCGCGCGCGGTGCTCTCCCCAATGGGGGCTGGCCAGGTACTTATCGGCGAGCTTTTCGTAGTAGTTCGGGGATTTGTCGCGCACGAAGGCTTCGACATCGGCAGGGTCCGGCGGCAGGCCCGTGAGGTCGAGACTGAGTCGGCGGGCGATCGTTCGGCGGTCGGCTTCCGGCGCGGGAGTCAGACCCTCCTTTTCGAGGCGCGCCAGGATGAAGCGGTCGATCGGGTTGCGAACCCAGGCGGCGTTCTT
>JAYTEU010000406.1:0-3101 GCA_043734985.1 Chthonomonadaceae bacterium | reverse complement strand
GAGGACGACTGGAAGACGCTCACCGAGCAGTTCGACTTCCACCCCCTTGCGCTGGAGGATGCGCGGAACCGAAACCAGCGCGCCAAAGTGGACCAGTATCCCGGCTATCTGTTCCTGTCGGTGCGATCCTGGATCGGTTTCCAGACGGATATGGACGACATGGAGCAGGTGACGGACGAGATCGACATCTTCCTTGGGCCGACCTACCTTGTGACGATCCACCAGAAGGAGTGCTCCGTCGTTGCCGAGACGATACGGCGATGGGAGCAGCATCCAGACCTGATTTCGGACCAGCCGGGCTTTCTCCTCCATGAGCTCCTCGACACGATCGTGGACGACTTCTTTCCGGCGATCGACGACCTGGATGTGGAGATCGACAAGCTGGAGACGCTCATCTATTCCGGCGCGGGCAGTTTCGACGTCAAGCCCGCCCTGCGGATGAAAAAGCGCCTTCTTCTTCTGCGCCAGACGATCGCGCCGATGCGGGATCTCCTCAACTTCCTGCTGCGCGCCGATCAGGCGCTGATTCCCGTCGAGGCGCGCATCTATCTTCAGGATGTCTACGACCACTCGCTTCGCCAGGTGGAGCAGGTGGACCTCCATCGCGATATGCTCACCGGCGTGCTGGACGCGATGATGGCCCAGACGAGCAACCGCCTCAACCAGGTGATGAAGACGATGACGGCGGTCTCCACGATCCTGATGAGCGCCTCGCTGATAACAGGCGTCTACGGGATGAACTTCGTCAATATGCCGGAGCTCAGAGCCCACAACGGCTACTATGGCGCGCTCGCCGCAATGGCCGGAGTCGCGCTCGTCCTCACGGCCTTCTTCAAGCGTATCAAGTGGTTCTGATTGAGCATGCTTCCACCGTCATAGATCGGGGGCAGGTTGGATCAGATACCGCGGCAGATAAGTCCTGCCTGCCTCAATGCGGTTTGGCTCCAGCTTTTTGCAGCAGATCGATTAGCTCCGGCTTTTTCGACATTGCCGCCCAATCCAGAACCGAACTGCCGTCGTCCTTCCGAACGCTCAGTTGACCGGTCTTCTCGATGCTCTGTTGCCCCTCTTTGGCTCCCAGAAATCGCGCTACCTGATAGTGTCGACGGGTTTGATCGTCACGGGCGTTAACGTTCGCGCCATGGGCGATTAGCAGTTTCACCACATCAATGTGGCCGCCCATCACAGCGTACATTAACGGCGTGCTCCCGAGCCAGGTGCGCGCGTCCACACTCGCGCCCCGCGCGATGAGAAACTCGCAGACCGGAACGTGCCCCTGCCCGGCCGCCCAATGGAGCGCGGTCCCATTGTTCGCCTGGGCGTTCACATCGGCGCCCGCGTCAAGCAAGTACTTCACCGAAGCCACATTTCCGTTCATAGCCGCAGATATCAGCGGAATATCGCCGGTGCTGACGCTCTTGCTTTTGTCGGGCAAGTCGGCGTCAGCGCCCCTCGCGAGCAGGAGCCTCACCATGTCGGCGTGCCCGGCCTCGGCGGCCTCCTGCAGCGGGGTTCTGCCGGACTTACTGAATGCGTTCACATGTGCATGGTGATCGATCAGCGTCTCCGAAATGGCGGCATAGCCCCTCTTTGCGGCGATGACGAGCGCCTGAGATCCCTGACTATTACAGGTGTCGGGGTTGGTCCGTTTAGCGAGCAGCCTCTTAACTGCGGAGACATCGTTCTTCAGCACGGCCCGTATCAGTGGAGGCTCGCGTGGTGGCGCCGGAGGAGAAAGCAAGCGGGCAGGAATAGGTGATTCTGCACCGGGCCTCCATTCGTAACAGACGATACCGGCTGCGGTGACGGCCAGAAGTGCGTCCCGCGCGCCCGCGCCGTGCTCTAGAACGGCAAATGCCTCAAGGCTGGGACCGACATTGACAAACGACAGCGGCTTCCCTTCCCCATCGAACAGAGTGATCGTGCCATCCAGCGCGCCGACCGCGAGTTGACGGCCAGATGGCCAGAAGCTGCCGACGACCACGGGCCGACTCAAGGTGGCCGTGCGACGCAGTTCCTGGCGACGCCACCGCAGGCTCCCATCAGCGCCATACACCGACAGAAATCCGTCCTGGACAGTCTTAAGCCCGACAATCTCATCGAGGCCGTCGCCATCGACATCCCAGCCGGACACCGACGCAACACTGTATCCCGAACCTATCTCCTTTGTTTTCTGGCCTTGCGGGTTGTAGACATGGATCGAGTCCTGCGGTATTAGTATTGAGGCAGGGCTGCCGCGCTGGAGGTGAGCCGATCCGACCCTCCAGGCGTTACCAGGTGTGTCTGCGCTCCAGAGCAAGTCACCCTTGGCGCTGACCAAGCGAACGCCGCCGCCATTATATGCGATCGCAACCGCGTCTCCGTCCGGTGAATTCACGTCGACCGGGCATGCGAAATCGACCCTGTATTGCTCCGAAACATACCGCCAGAGCCGGTTGCCGCGGAGGTCACGCGCCTCAACTCCCTCGCTGGATGTGTGGAAACCAATTACATAACCACCGTGAGGACTGCGGCACGCGGCTAACTCCCACATATCGGGAGCCAAAGGGAATGCCCGCACGAACTTCCCGGACGGGTCGATTACGATTGCCTTGCCTGGCGCGCTTGTGACGATCACCGGGCTCCCACTGCCGTCAATATCCGCGCAGACAACATCGCGAAGGTTTCGATTGGAATATCGCCAACGTACGTGAAGCGCGCCGGGATGGGGGGTGGGCGCCGGGGCAGTGCCCGGACTGGGGCTTGTCGCCACGGTCATACCGACGGCACGCAGCTTCGTTGACGACGGTTGCTCAGCGGCGCAGCCCGCGAAGAGGCCCGCACCGCCCGTGGCGGCAAAAGCAAGTAGCACAGCACCGAGAATCGAGTTTGATCGTGGCAGCATTGGCTTCTTCCAGTCGCGTGGGCCTGATTGCACAGAATCGCAGTTTATCGGCAGACGGCTGGGCCGGAGCTTATGTTCAGATATTGTCGGTCGGTTCGGACGGGAGTTAGGATCGACGTCTGTATTGGCAGGGTCAGGCGACGTCGAAGTGAAGTACTCAGGTCGACACCGGCAGCCCTACGAACGCACCGAAGCGAGTCGCCGCAACCTCCGCGGC
>JAYTEU010000405.1:0-8801 GCA_043734985.1 Chthonomonadaceae bacterium | reverse complement strand
GTTTGTGCGCCGGCTCGGTAGCCATACGGCCCGTAGGGGAAGACAAGCGCGGCAGCGGCAAAAACAAAGAAGAAGGGTCGTGACATCAGATTCAACTCCTCAACTGGAAGCGAAGCAGGTCAACGTGACACCTTCTTTAGATGAATAAGCGGACAAAAGGGTTCATATTGCTGGTCATTAAGAGCTTCCTGCTTATCGGTTGAAGTCATGGTATATTCCTCCGCCACACGCCGGTCAAATCCGAATGGTAGTATTGGACGCGGTCCTCACGTCCATGTGTGCTTCCAGATTATACCATTCCGGATATTTGCGCCTGAGTTTCGCCTGCCTGCCCCGTCTACGATCGGTTGAAGGCAGAACAGGTGGCTTTCGCCCTATAGTCAGGATCGCACCGAGTGTAGTACAATAGCGACATGGAAAAGGTAGTCAAAAAGTTTAAGTCGTTCGAGGAGAGCGACCAAGCGGACAAAGAATACTATCTCCGACTTACCCCCCAGGAGCGGCTGCAGATTCTCTTTGAACTGAACCTTCGACAGCAGGGAACGAGCCATGATAAACCTGCCGACCGACTCGCGAGAGTTTATCGAATTATTGAACTCCAATGAAGTCCGATACCTCGTTGTTGGCGGATATGCCGTGGCGTACCACGGCTATCCGCGCACGACGGGCGACATCGATTTCTTCGTGGAGGTATCAACCGAAAACGCCGAAAGGCTGGAACGTGTCCTGCAGTCATTCGGATTCGGGAGCCTTGGGCTCACTGCCGCCGACTTCCTCCAAAAGGGCGTCATCGTTCAACTTGGGTATCCGCCTAATCGAATCGACATCATTACGGCTTTGAACGGCGTCGAGTTCACGCACGCATGGGACCGCCGCGTGGCTGACACTATCGATGGGCTGCCGGCCAATATCTTGGACAAGCAGTCCCTTATCACTAACAAACTGCACGCTGGCCGTCACAAAGACCTGAACGACGTGAATCACCTTCGGTGACCTGCGCATCGGTCAGATCGGGCGTCCTATTAGTGTTGGCTTCCCGGCCTCACTTCCCCATGCGCCGCAGCGCCGCCAGGCTGCGGGCCGAAATGTTGAAGCCCAATCCGCTTGATCTACCCCCGAAAAACTAGGCCGGCGGTTATGTTAGTCCGAGCAGCGGCCATTGCCTGTCGGGAAATGGAAACCGAGCGGTACGGTTGGGACTGTGGCGGGGTCGCCGAAATGCTGAAAAATTTAGCGGAAAGGGCGGAGTTGGAAGCATTCGGGCCAAAGGAGCTGGAGGCGTAGCAAACTTTGGCTACGCTCGTTGTCGCCTTGAAATTTCATATGCGATCCCTGCAACACTCAATACCAAGAGTGCGTTCATTGTCGTCAATTGTTTGTCTCCGAGGGCTAAGGCGAGCAGACCGATGACGAGCATAACCCACAGGCCAGCAGTGTTGCCAGCAGGCTTCTTCCGTTCGGGCCAATTGTAGCCACATATACAGAACATCCGTGTCGGTAGATTTAATCGGCCACATGTCGGGCAAGTCTTGTTCGGTTCCATGCCATATTATACTCCCTCCGCGAGTGCCCTGTGTGTCTATAATAGTCGCGTCTGAATTGTCCTCGACACCAACGACACCAGCCCTATGTCCCTTGTCGTTGATGTCGCAGTCCTGTTGCGGCAAACGGAAACGTCTCCAGAAGGGCATCCGCGCAATTGGCGGATCGTGGACAACGGCGGCGAATCTTGATACAATGGCTCCGTACTCGTTGCTGAATGGTGTCAAGCGATACTCTGTGCAATCTCGACTGACATCCGTAACCGTCCGCGCGGACGCACAATCTCCTCTCAGAGAGACACAGATTATGAATTCCAATAAGAAGCCATGGCCGCTCAAAACCGTGCATGGTATACGAACCCGAATCAACACAAATCCAGATTTTCAACGTCCTGCCGTTTGGGGTACCGCGCAAAAGCAACTCTTGATCGACTCAATCTTGAGGGAGTACGATGTCCCTAAGTTCTACTGGCGGAAAACCGGCTCAAAACCAGATACTTATGACGTGGTAGACGGACAGCAACGGTTGCGAGCGATTTGGCAATTTCTTGATGGTGGATTTACGTTGCCTAAGGATGCGGAACCTATCGACGGGCAAGTAATAGCTTCATGCTCATATGAGCAGCTTCCCGATGAAATCAGAATTCTCTTAGATGTGTACCCGCTGGACGTTGTCATATTGGAAGATACTGACGACGACGAAGTTAGAGAAATGTTCTTGCGACTTCAAAACGGGACTTCCTTGAAAGCCCAAGAAAAGCGAAATGCCTATCCTGGCAAAATGCGGGATTTTGTCCGAGAAATATCGAAACACTCATTTTTCAGCAAAGTCGGTTTCAGTAACTCGCGGTTCACTCACGATCACATCGCAGCCCAGATGATCTGTCTTGAGATGGCAGGCGGCCCTACAAATGTCAAAGACGCTGATCTCAACAGAATGTACGAAATGCACAAGGCGTTTGATACGAAATCTTCCGAAGCAAAAGCTGTGGCTCGGGTTCTTGGTAACCTAAACGGGGTCTTCGTGGAAAAGACCCCTGAACTTGAGCGATTCAATGTCATCACGCTTTACTGCGTATTGGCGGAACTTCAGCATCAATATGTCATTGACGATGTTAAGCCATATTTGCACGACTGGTTTATTACCTTTGAGGCCAAACGTCGGGAGCAAGAAGCAAAGCCAGAGGACGAAGCCGATCCCGAATGGGTCGCTTACAAGACAAGAATTAGCCACAGCACAGACGCCGGTGACTCCATAAGAGGGCGACTGGACTTCATGTTAAGGCACTTGCTGGAACTGTTTCCAACTATCCGATTGAAAGACAATCAACGTGCGTTTACTCACGCGCAAAGATTAGCTATTTTCAGACGCGACCATGGGGTTTGTCAACTAAAATTAAAATGTGACGGAGCGAAGCTGACTTGGGACGATTGGCATTGTGACCACACGGCACCTTGGACTAAAGGTGGTAAGACGACCGTGGAAAATGGACATGTTGCCTGTGCCGCGTGCAATTTGTCGAAGGGAGGTGAGGAATGAGGCTAAATGCCGTCGATCATCATGCCACACCGAACCGCCTACCGCCCAGAAATCCGCATCTGGGCTCGTCGCCATATCGGACTCTCTGAATGTTACATCAAAATGTCAGCACATCGTGAAGGCGCGAGTCTAAGTAGCGGCGATGGGCTATGAAATAGGCACGGCATGCAACGTGAGTCGTAGACCGAGTAAGCGAGTTCCAGTTAAGGAGCACCGGGCGCCTTAGTTCCCCGCCCTTGCCCACCTTCCCTCCTCAATCAAGTATGCATGTATGTGTTCCTCACCTCGATTCAATTTGACCTCACTTTCCCTGTCACTAGGCGAGCGTAGGGCGCCAGTACCTTAATCCGGTCCTGCATGTAGTCACGGATGTTCGCCGCAAACGCCGAAAGCCACTTCTGCTCGCGAGCAAGTTTGGCCTTACTGCGGCGCAGGGTGTAGATACAGTCGAGTGTGTTGAGAGAGAATCATTGTGGCACATGTTACCTTATGGGATGGCGCTTCAGTTCTCCGAACCTATCCACGCGATTCCTTGCTGGATATCCTTGTAGACGTTGCCTGTCCAGCCGTGTAGGCCCTGATATTCCTGCATTTTCGCGCGCGCTCTATGCATCGTGAGGAAGTCAACGGTCTCTGTTGCCTGCCGGATCGGGATCAAGTCTTGTGGCAAGTGGTAGATGAAGAACCGCTGGCCCATTAGGGCATTGGGGTCGGGCACCTCGCCGGGCCGGAAGATCGACGCCACGATAAACGCGCCCCATATCGAGGTCTTCACGGTGGCGGTGTGGGAGTAAACGGCAGGGCCGCTGGAGCACTATGCAAACTTTCAGACACTGGAAGAATCTATGCGCGTCTTCCTCCCAACATCCGCTATCACCGCGCAGCATGAATAGGCTCTCCATCTTCGAGCGTGTAGATATCCTGACGCAAATCCAGCAACTCCTCGGCCCATTCTTGGGAAATACCACTCATCCAGGGGCCGCCCGCTTCGTCCTCATCCTGTTCCGGCGTAAGGACAATCACCCGCACTTTGCCGGGCTGTACGCTGGGGGGCACAGAGATGTGTATGTAATGCTGGTCATCTACTTCGGCGACAAGTTCAATGGCTTTCATTGTCTTTTCCTTCGTTCGATTCCATAGAATCCTACCCTATTCGCGATGCCACGTCCTTGGAACCAGAACCCAGGCGCGAGCACCTGTACGGGCGCGCAATCGCCGGACATAGCGGTCGCTCATTGCGATTGCGAAAGGTCGTGGACCAACTCGACGAAATTGCGTTCGTCCCAATCGCGCATTATCGGCACGCCCCCCGTCCGTCACAACCTTCCATCCAGGGTAATCGGGCCGGTTGCGCAGTCGCACGCGAACAAGCGTGGGCCACGCATACATTTCAACGAGCAGGCTGCCATCGGAGCGGCGGCCGAGAAGTTCCAGGTGTACCCTCTCCTGTTTATTGGTATCGATCCTGAGGCCGGGAAGTCCGGCTGCGTCGTCCTCCTGGATTTCAGTCTGTGCGTGCCAGCCATTCTGGTGCGATACCCAGTTCGAGACATCATTGAAAAGCTTAAGAGCTTCCTGCTTATCGGTAGAAGTCACCGTACATACCTCCGCCACGCGCAAATTGTAACCGATTGGAATTGCTGTATGTAGTTCCCGATGCGCAGCGCGAACAGCAACGGACTTCAGGCTTGAAATAGATTACTTGCGGATCATCGGGCCGACGCCCTCCAATACCACCTGGCGCAATGTCTCCGCGCCTCCAAACCGCCGGGTCGCGTCGAGTATTTCCAATCCAGCAAGCTGGCCATTGGAATCGTATTCCGCTGCAATCCCCTCGGCGAGCTCCGCCATCGTGACCGTTGTATCGTGGAAAACGATGCTTAACGCATCGACTTCTTGGTCATAAGATATCCTCATGGTAGTTCTCCAACTTAGAAATAGTACGTATACACGGTTACGACAACGATCTCCGTATCGTTTTCAACAAACACTGGCTTTACCTGTCGGGTCGCGTAGAAACGCCCGTTCCAATCAGCGTTGAACGGAAAATCCATGTGTGCTTGAAACCGACCGTCATCAGCCAGACTCCATTTGCCATTTCTTATTACTGTTTCGACATCGGCGGCGGTAAAACCCCGCCGGGCGGTATAACCTAACGCGTGCGCGGAGAACCGGATTGGTTTCTCTGAATTTATCACTGTCGTTGGCCGATTCTCCCCTTGCGGATAAGCAATTCAGACGCTACTTCCCCATACCTCGCAGCGCTTCCAGGCTGCGGGCCGAAATATCGAAGCCGAGGCCGCTCTCTTCGCCCTCTTCCACCACGTACCACTCGGTGTTCTGCAGGGTCTCGCAGATGCGGAAGACCTCCGGCCAGTCGGCCTTGCCCTCGCCGAGGACGGAGTCCGGCGCGCCGCCGTAGTCCTTGAGATGGACGGACCGGGCGCGGTTGGGAAACTTCCGCAGCGTCGCGATCGGGTCGCCGCCGCCGTCGGCGCAGTTGCCGATGTCCATCTGCATGATCACCTCAGGCTTCGTGTTGGAGAAGAGAATGTCCCACGCGATCTCGTCATTTTCCAGTACCTTGAAATCGAAGCCGTGCGCGTGGTAGCCGGTAAACATCCCTTCGCCCGCCAGTTTATCGGCGGTGGCGTTGAGCGCGTCGGCAAACTCCTGCACGCCTTCCACGGACGCCATTCGCTTCTGGTCGGCCGCAACGATCAGGAACCGGCAGCCCAGCGTCTTGTTGAACTCGATCGTTCGGGCGAGGTTCTCGTCGGTCAATGCGCTGGGCGCAAGGTGGATACCGCAGCAGATCAGGCCGTTATCGTCGTACATCTTGCGGATTTCGCGCACGGTGTGCCCCTGCCATGCCAGGGTTTTGCCGTCATAGCCCCAGGGCTCCGCGCCCGCGTAGCCGATCCTGCCAACGTTCTCAAGCGTAGCGGGAAGATCCTTAACGCACTCGCCTCGCACGGAGTAGAGCTGGAGGCCGATGGGAATAGTCATTGGTTGGAAACCTTTCGGATTTTGGATTTTGGATTTTGCACGGACTTCCAGGATCGCCGATCGGAGCCGCCGCGTCCTGATTGTTTTCTGCCGACCGCCTATTGCCCGCCCTCAAACACCCGTTCCGGCGTGAACGGGTCGATTGCCGTACTTACCGACTGTTCGCGAATCTCGTCGGCTGTCATTTCGCGGTCCAGCCGGCTGGAGAGATAGATTCCCTCGCTGATGAGAGAGGCGTTGAGTGCGTACTCAGCGGTTGGGAGGAGAGGGACGCGGCCGAGCAGCGCGCCTATCCAGTGCCTTTGCGATGAGTTGTACCAGGCCGTATTCGGATCGCAGGCGTGCCAGCGGGTGTCGGCGCTGCCGACCTCGAACGTCGCGTTCATGTTCATATCGCCAAGGGTCGAGAAGTAGGAGAGAGGCGTGAGGCGCAGCCCGCCGCGGCTGCCAAGTATCTTGCTCGACTCGTGGCCATCCTGATGGCCCGCCCAGGTCTCCTCGATGTCGAGCGAGACTCCGCCTTCGAGGCGCACCCAGCCAAGTCCCATCTCCTCTACGCTATAGCCGCTGAACGTGCGGCGGTCTTCGTACATGTCGATATTCTGATAGGCGGCGCCGGTCACGGTGCGAACATCGGGATTGCCTATCAGATGGAGAATCTGGGTCAGGTGATAGACGCCCATGTCGAAGAGCGCGCCGCCCGCCGAGAGCGACTTGTCGACAAACGATGGAGACCCGTAGCCGTCCACGAAAGGCCTGCCCCGCCGCCGGAAGCCGAACGAGCGCGCATGGTAAATCCCGCCTAAATGGCCTTCGTCTAGGATCCGCTTAGCGGCGCGCGTCTCGGCGGAGTAGAGGTTTGCCAACTGGATGTGGAGGCGTCGATCTGAGTCACGCGCCGTCTGGAGCATGTCGGCGGCATCGCGGTACGCGCCGGCCATCGGCTTCTCGCAATAGACGTGCTTGCCTGCTGAAAGCGCCGCGACCGTGATGGGGGCGTGCTTATTGTTATGTACACATATGTCTACGGCGTCGATATCTTCACGCTTCAGCAGCTCGCGAAAATCAGCCAGACCCAGCGCGTCCTCCAGCCTGCCGAGCGCCACGCCGACACGTTCCGGCAGGAGGTCGCTTACTGCCACGACTTTCGCCTCGGGAATATCGCGATAGGCCGCCAGGTGCCGCGTGCCGATCTGCCCCAATCCTATGATGCCGACCCGTATCGGTTGCTTCATCGCAGCCCTTTCCTATCACGGAGTAACGAGGATACTGTTGTTGTTACGCTCCGAGGTATCGCAACTCCTTCTTTTACGAGCCATAATGAACCTGATACCGATCCGTGCGTCTATAGGGTTCGAGTGGCTACGGTCACCGTGCCGCGATAACCAGGAGGAGATTCACAGATGAAGGAACTGAAACAGATTGCCGTCGGGCTGGCGCTGATGCTGGCCATAAGCGCGCCAGTTATCGCGCAGACCGTCATTGGCGCGGGTGGCGCGCGAGCGGGGCGTGGACAGGGGCGTGGACAGGGCGCGCGCGGTGGCGGACTGGCAACAATGCCGGTCGCTACACTCAGCTATTTTGTTACCCTTAAGGACGATCAGAAGACCAAGATCGGTGAAATCCAGACCAAGTTCATGGACGACCGAAAGGCCGCTGCGGGCGATCAGGCGAAGATGCGCGAGCTAAGCACCAAGGTCACCGAGGACATCAATGCGATCCTCACCGACGATCAAAAGACGAAGATTAAGGATCTAATGCCGGTTCTCAACCTTCTGCAACAGAGTCGCGCCATCCCGCTCATTGCGATCCCGGATGTCAAGCTGACGGACGATCAAATGACAAAGGTCAAGGATGCCGCGAAGGAGACCCAGGAGAAGATCACCGCGCTTCCCCAGGCCGATCGCCGAACCGGCAGGGCGCCGCTCGTCGCCGAGTTCAAGACCAAGGTCGAAGCCCTCCTGACCGAAGATCAAAAGAAGACGATCGTGGCAAAGACCCCGAAGGCCGCGCCCGCTCCGTAGGTTCGCTTCTCTATGGCATCGGGTAAACAAGCCCCTCATTGCAAAACGAGGGGCTTCAACTTGCCGGGTCATTCAGTTCCGGGACACGGCGCTAAAGCGCCGCACCCAAAGGTATGGGACTTAGCCGGAGCCGTTTGCGATGGCAGGCTCGGTCTGGTCGGCGGCGGTTGCCGTCTCGGCTTTCGGCTTGTCGGCTCTCGGCGGGCGGACCACGGGCCCCAGTTCGGGGTACGGTTTTCCTTCCTGAAGCGCTTTCATCAAGAGGAAGAGCCGCTCAGCGCCGATCTTATACCCCTCGCCGCCTTTGACGCCCCCCGACAGCTCCTCCATCGTGACCGGTTTGCCGAACCGTACCAGTATCTGCTCCTTTGTGAACCTGGGCCGAATCTGTTCGTAGGGGAGCATTACGTTGGTGTTGTGCACGAAGCAGGGAATGATCGGCACGTTGGCGCGCTGAGCGATCATAAGGACTCCGGCGCGCAGGGGAAGCAGTTCGCCGGTCGGGCTGACGGTGCCCTCCGGAAAGATGATCACGGCCTCGCCGTCCTTAAGCTTCTCCTCGGCAAACTTTAGCGCGTGCCGGTCGGGGGTGCCGGGGTTCACAGGGAAGGCGCGCATCCACCGTATGTACGTTCCCAGGACTGGGATTTTGAAGAGCGCTTCCCACGCCATGATGTAGGCGTGGCG
>JAYTEU010000404.1:0-2238 GCA_043734985.1 Chthonomonadaceae bacterium | reverse complement strand
GCAAGTCCGGCGGCGGCGCGGCTCACCAACCGCTCCATGTCGCCCAGCCCGTGCAGCAGATCCGAGAGGTCGCCGCGTCGGATCAAGTCGCCGACAAGCGCCTCGACCGCCTCATGCCGACGGGTAATGCGTCCGGCGTCGAGGAGCGGCTCCTCCAGCCAGCGCCGAAGCAGGCGTCCGCCCATGGGGGTCCGCGTGGCGTCCAGAACGCCGAGGAGCGTCCGCTGTCGCCCTCCTTCGCCGAGCGATGCCGTCAGCTCCAGATGGCGTCGCGCGGGGCCGTCGAGCACCATGAAATCGCGCGCGGAGTAGGTGCTGAGCGAGCGGATATGCGGCAGCGCATTGACCTGCGTCTCTTTGAGATAGCGCAGCACGAGCGCGCATGCGTCCAGCCCTGTCGTGAATTCGTCGCAGCCGAACCCGCGAAGCGACTGGGTCTGAAAGTGGTGGAGGAGCATGTCGCGGCTCTCAGGCGCGCTCCGTCGTCCCGGGCCAATATCCCGCGCCGCGTACGGCGTGACCGTGGCGCTACATGCGCCCCGGATCGCCTCGATCAGCTCCTCTCCGGTGTCGTCGGGAATCAGTATCTCCGCGGGCTCGAGCCGCATGATCTCGTCCAGCAGCTTTTCGACCCGACGGTCGCCTTCGATCTCCGTCGTCAGGAACTCACCGGTCGAAACATCGACGACCCCGATGCCCGCGACCGGATCGCCGACCACCGCCGCCACCAGGTAGTTGTTGCTCTTGGCGTCCAGCATGTTGTCTTCGAGGATAGTGCCGGGGGTAACCACGCGAGTCACCTTGCGCTTGACCAGGCCCTTGGCGTACTTGGGGTCCTCCACCTGATCCATGATCGCGATGCGCCGTCCCTTGCCGATCAGCCGCGCAACGTAGCGCTCGGTAGCATGGTGCGGAACGCCCGCCATCGGGATGCGAACACCGCCGTCTTCGCGGCCGGTCAGCGTAATGTTAAGATCGCGCGCGATCGTCTCAGCATCGTCGCCATACGCTTCAAAGAAATCCCCGACGCGCATCAGCAGGATGACGCCGGGGTGCTCCTCGCGCGTGGCGAAGTACTGAAGCATAAGGGGAGTATTGCCGCGATACCCGGGCGGAACGGAAGAGGGCTGGGGCCGGCCGGGCGGAGTGGGATTGGTGTCGGACATAGTAGAGAAGTATACTGGGGCGGCAGTGTGGCGTCAAGGGTACGCCCGGCATATGCAGGAAACTGAGGCAAAGGCCGCGAAATGGGGGGCACCGTTACTAAGGAAAAACTGCAATGCCGTACCAAACAATTCTCGGGATCGACATCGGCGGAACCAAATGCGCCGTCGCACTCGGCCGAACCGATGGCAAAATACTCAGTCGGCAGGCCATGCTGACAGAGGTCGACCGCCTTACTCCGCAGGGTGTGCTGGAACGCCTCGCCGCGATGGCACGAGATCTAATGGGCTCGACGAAGGATGCCGAAAAGCCGATTGGGGTTGGAATATCCTGTGGCGGCCCGCTCGATACAAAGACCGGTATGATCCATTCACCGCCGAATATGCCCGAATGGAAGTCTGTCCCGGTGCGCGCCTTCTTTGAGAAGGCCCTCAGCCTCCCAGTGAGGGTCGAGAACGACGCCAATGCCACGGCTCTGGCGGAGTGGCAGTATGGCGCGGGCAAGGGGACGCGCAACTTCGTGTTCCTTACCATGGGTACGGGGATCGGAGGCGGCCTGATACTGGACGGGCGGCTCTATCGCGGAACGACCGACCTTGCGGGCGAGATCGGCCACCAAACCATTTTGATGAACGGTCCGCTCTGCGGCTGCGGCAAGCGCGGCTGCCTGGAAGCCCTCGCCTCCGGCCCCGCCATCGCCCGCCTCGCCCGGGAGAGCATGGTCTACGGGCGGCACAAGAAGGTGCTGGCGTTGGCGGGCGGCAGGCCCGGCGACATCACCGCGGCCCACGTCGTGGAAGCCGCCAATGCCGGCGACGCCTTTGCTCGACAGATTCTGGAGGAGGCCGGCACCTACATGGGGCTCGGTATCGCCAACGTGATCCAGATGCTCAACCCGGAGCGGATCGCACTGGGAACCATCGCCGTCCACGCCGGGGACCACATCCTCAATCCTATCCGCGCCGCCGTTGCCGAGTATTGCTGGAAGCGCAGCTCCGACGTCTGCCAAATCCTGCCGGCGGCCCTAGGCGACGCTGCGCAGGACCTTGCCGCAATAGCGCTATGGACGGTGGA
>JAYTEU010000403.1:0-12683 GCA_043734985.1 Chthonomonadaceae bacterium | reverse complement strand
GGCTGCGCAAACGAGTTGTCCTTGGGAGCGACGCCTGGGCTGCATCCCCAGACAAGCCGGCCGGTCTTCTTATCATAGGCATAGAGCCGGTCCATCGCCGCGCCCTCGCCGCCCCAGTTACTGGTGATACCGCGAACGATGACCAGATCATCGTCGATCATCGGGCCGCCTGTGCGGCCATTGGTAAAGGTCAGCCTGCCTATCTCTTCCATCAATGAATGCTGCCAGAGCAGTTTTCCGTTTGCAGTATAGCAGGCGAACATGCCGGGCGAGGTCAGTACATAAACATTGCCGGTCTCCGCGTCCACGCACGGGCTGCCGATCGCATAGCGGTCGTAGACGACGTCGCTCAAAAAGTCGTTGAAGTGCTTTTCCCAGAGCGTCTTGCCGGTTTCGGCATCCGCGCAGAGAAGTATCTCCTGGAGATCCGGCCCCTGCCCCCGATACCCCAATGCAAAGAGCTTGCCGTTGGCTATGACCGGCGTTCCGCCCCCGGAGATATCGATATGCCACAGATCGTTTGCGCCGCCCAGCTTCCAGGTGTCCGGCAGGCCGGTCTCGCGGGATGTGCCGTCCTGCTGCGGTCCGCGCCAGTTGAGCCAGCCGCGGACATCCGCGGAGGCGGAGCCGGCAATCAACACAACCATCGCAAGGAGAACCGGCGTAACTAGCGCCATAAATGGCGAAACTGTTCTT
The DNA here is from genome assembly GCA_043734985.1 of Chthonomonadaceae bacterium. GTDB lineage: Bacteria > Armatimonadota > Chthonomonadetes > Chthonomonadales > Chthonomonadaceae > DATGJU01. Next base: position 11,987 of record JAYTEU010000403.1, on the reverse strand, counting down.
CTTCGCACCTCTCCGTTGTACCTCTCTTTACTAAATCGCCTCGCTGCCCAACGGGCGCCGACCTGCCCCCTTGAGGAGAAAGGTCCGTTCTCAGACTAGCTGGATAACGACGCGCATATCATACTTTTCAACTTCGGTCCGAATTGCAAACAGGCTGCTACCGAACGTGGTCCTTTACGGACGAAGCGCCGCGCCTCGTGGCCCAGCGCGCCTCGCGGTCACGTCCAGGCAGACCAGGTCTCCTTCATGGCTACGGCAGTAGATAAATCCGTTGACCAGCGCAGGCTGAGTCCAGCAGGTTCCTCGAAGCACCTGTGCCCGTGCAATCTCCCGATACCGAGCAGGATCCGCCGCTACAATAATTAGTTCGCCTCGTTCGGTCAGGGCGATCAGTTTGCCGTCGGCTGCTATCACCCCGCCCTTACCCATGCCCCGACTCGCCCATCGCTCGGCGCCAGTCTTCAAATCGATGCACTTGAGGGTGTTCTCGTCATTTCCATAGAGAGCTCCACCCAAGAGAACACAGCTATTGAAATGATTGCGCATATTCCGGTTCTGCCAGACAACGGATGGGCCGCGCGGTCCGACTTTCAGCAGCGCGCAGCCCTTATTGTAGTTGGACGATATAAAAACCGTGTCGCCGGAAAAAATCGGATCCGCAGCATTCACGTTGTACGAAGTCTGCCAGGGATACTGCCAGAGCGGGCGGCCGTCGCGAGGATTGACCGCGACGATTCCCGACCCCGAGAAGATCGCCAGTCCTTGCTGTGCGCCCACGGTATATGGGACCGGGGTAGAATATCCCGCCAGACCGGCGCCACTGTTCCACATCGGCTTACCCGTGTTCTTGTCCAGCGCCATCCCGGACGCGCCAACATTGTAGTACACAAGATTGCCGTCTACAGTTGGGGAGCCGCTGAAACCCCACTGGGGCATCTGGGCGCCCGTCTCTCTTGCCAGATTACGTCGCCATACGAGCTTCCCAGTCGCCGCATTTAGACATACTGCAAACCCTTGACTGCTAAGCGTGTATACCAGCGTGCCGCTGACCACGGGCGTGGCGCGAGTACCGCTTGGATCGCCGGACGGGCAGGTATAGCTGTACTTCCAAATGGTTGCGCCGTTCGTGGCGTTAAGGCAGTACACCATGTCCTGATCGTTGGTATTGCCCGTTGTGTAAACGCGCCCGCCCACCACTGCCACCGACGCATAGCCGTCCCCTACCTTGACCGACCAGGCGCGACGCGGACCGGTCGGCGGCCACTGCGACAGCCAGCCCGACTCGGAGGAGATGCCGTTTCGCGCGGGCCCACGCCATTGCGGCCAATCGGCTGCGTCCGCGTTTGTCGTGATTATTGCGGCAAGGAGGAGCAGGGCAAACGCCGTATGATAGGCCCGGTTCAGGCGATTAATGCGCATTGTCACAATCTTCTCGCTTCTCGCATGGTGATAATTTGCACTGCCTATTTCGATTGGCTGACATCATAGCAGAAAAGCACGTCCTGGTCGCGCAGGTAGAGTTTACCGTTGGATACCACCGGATAGGGCCACGAGGGCGCGCTGCTGCGCTCCGGCTGATCGAAGCGGCCCTTCTCGACGTACTGCTTGGGGTTTGCCTCCACAAGCGCGACTGGCCCGCGCTCGCTGCGGGCGTAGATCAAACCATCCGCGCTGGTGACCGAGCCCTTGCCCACGCTTCGATCGGCCCACATTACTTTGCCGGTCTTGAACTCAATGCACGTCAGGTTGCTGTTGTCGAATCCGTAGTAGTAGTCGCCCACCAGCACCATGCCGCCGTGATGGTTCTGCATCTGCTTCGTGAAGTAGACCTCCTCCGCCTTGATCTCGCCCCCGCTCGACGTGAGTCGGGCGACGCCTCCGCCATTTCCGTAGGCGCTGGCAGCGAGAACAAGATGGTCTCTATAGATCGGCGCAGAGCAGTTGATGCCCTGCTTATTTGCAGGCGCATCATAGTGCCAAAGGAACTTGCCGTCCTTTGCGGCAACGCCCACGACCGCGCCTCCCAGGAATTGAATATACTGCTTCTGCCCATCTACGTCGGCCGGAATCGCGGAAGAGTAGGCGACTCGATTGCCTACAGGGATTTGTGACTTCCAGATTACTTCGCCGTTGGCCTTATTGAGAGCCACGATCGTGGCGGAGCTTCCGCCGGGAGTGGCGATTATCTGCGCGCCGTCGACCAGGGGCGATTCGCTGTAGCCCCAGGTAGGCACGCGGCCACCGAAATCACTGACCAGGCTCTTCTTCCAGACTTGCTTGCCATCGGCGAGTTTCAGACATACCAGGTCGCCGCTGACGCCGATCGTGTACAGCATATCGCCGTCGATGGTCGGGGTGGACCTGGGACCGTTTCCCCCCTGAGACGCCTGTAACGTTGTGCCTGCCGCGATTTTGGTATGCCAGATCTCCTTGCCTGTGCGGGTATCCAGAGCCCAGACTACCTCTTCGTCACCCCGAAGGCCCATCCCATAGATGCGCCCCTTGGAAACGGCGGGAGCCGCGTGCCCTTCACCCATGCCCATAGCCTTCCAGGCGAGCTTAGGGCCGCCCGCCGGCCACTCCTTCAGTAGTCCGGTTTCTCGCGAAACGCCGGTTCGATCCGGTCCGCGAAACTGCGGCCAGTCCGCGGCATAGACCGAGGAGCCAAGTACGCCGCCCAAAATGCAAAGCGCCGCCCATCGCGCCTGAGACGCAAAAGCACGCGCAGACGGTTTCCACGTGAAATCAGTAAGCTTCAATTCTCACCTTAAATCCTTCTCGGTTTCAAGGGCTGAATGGGCGCGCAAGAGGCATTTGCAACCTCTCACCCGCTCTCCCATTCGACCCACTAATGCCCTATTGAGGTATTCCGTTGCACTCGGTCAGGCCAGCGTAAAAGCCTCCGTTGAAACCGATCTTATATACGTCAAGGGAGCGTCCGGGACCGAATACTGTAAACTGGTTTGCCTTCGTGGTTTTTGTCGCCTGGATCGCCTTTGCGTGGCCGTCTACGAAGTTCGTGTTGAATGTCGAATTGTGCCGTGCCTGCACGATCTGCACCTGCGCGCCGGGAAACGCCCCCGGAATAACGTTTCCATCGTACGACATGGCCGTTTCGGCGGATCGATTGATAGCAGCGAGACTGACTCCGGTCGCGCCAGGGAAGAAACCGTTTTGCATTACCGCGGAGTTCACAGAATAGCTGGTATACGCCGGAGTGTTTGCACACGGCGCGCCCACCAGCGCCTGCAACTGCATGGCCAGCGGCTCCGATGGGCAGAGCGTCACCTGGTCGTTCTTAACATAAGGGGCGACCGCCCAGTAGTACGTCGCTACGCAGCTTCCCGACATGTAGGCGGAGAAAGGCATCGTCTCGTCGTAATCCTGTACGTACATCAAGGTCGCGGTGGCGTATTGGCGATTGTTGCTAAGACAGCTCGCCTGCCGCGCCTTCTCTCGTGCTTGAGCGAAGACCGGGAAGAGAATTGCCGCGAGAATGGCTATTATTGCTATAACGACGAGAAGCTCGATCAGCGTGAAGCCGGAACGCCGCCGGTAAATCCAGGTATTAATGGTGAATTCTCCTATTGGCCGATTCTATTGGCCGATTCGCCGCAAAATTAATAGTGCGCGGCATGGTGCGTTACAATGAAACGTAGCTTCGTATTTGGCGCCGAAGGCGCCGATTGTAGTGCTCAACGGTCGTCAATCCACTCTTATTGATTGGACAACTGCGCCAAATCTCCTCCCCAGCGCTCGATTCACACCTTTCATTATGAAGGGTAAACGGCACGCCTCATCGAAAAGAGCGAAAATACATGTATTAAGCCAATCTCAAGGAGTGAAGATGAGACTCTGTGCGCCATTTTTACTGTTGACCGCGTTTTGTATGTTCGCTTCAGCAGCTCCTGTAACCGCGCAAAAGAGCGCCGACAAGAGTGTCAATTGGCCATCGTTCCGCGGAACGGATGCGCGCGGAATCGCGGAGGGCTTTGCCGGTCCAACCACGTGGGACGCAGAGAAGTCCGTGAATACGCGATGGAAGACCCCTATCCCAGGAATCGGCCACTCCAGTCCTATAGTCTGGGGAAACCGTGTTTTTGTTACAACCGCAGTCAGCGGCAAGGAAAAAGACGAGCTTAAGATCGGCCTCTACGGCGATATCGACTCCGTAAACGACGATACGATTCATCAATGGAAGGTGTACTGCCTGGATAAGCATACCGGCAAAATCCTGTGGGAGCGCACTGCGCAGAAAGGCGTCCCCAAGGTAAAGCGGCACACCAAGGCAACCCACGCGAACTGTACCATGGCCACCGACGGAAAGAGCGCGATCGCCTTCTTCGCCTCGGAAGGGCTCTACTGCTACGACCTGAACGGCACTCTGCGCTGGAAGAAGGATATCGGCCTGCTCGACGCCGGATACTACATGGTACCATCCGCGCAGTGGGAATACGCAAGCTCGCCGATTCTCTTCGACAATAAGGTTATAGTCCAGTGCGATATTCAGAAAGGCTCCTTCCTCGCGGCGTTCAGCGTCAAGGACGGGTCGCAGGTCTGGCGCACGACGCGCGACGACGTGCCGACCTGGAGCACTCCGACGGTCTACAAGGATGCCAATCGCGCCCTGCTCATCGTTAACGGCTACAAGCATATCGGCGGATACGATGCGCGAACGGGCAAGGAGGTCTGGCGATTGACCGGCGGAGGCGATATCCCCGTTCCCACGCCGGTGGTGGCGCACGGACTGGCCTTCATTATGAACGCCCACGGGAAGCTATCGCCCATCTATGCCGTTCACCTGGGAGCAACCGGGGATATCTCCCTCAAGGACGATCAGAAGTCCAACAGCGGCATCGCCTGGAGCGTTCCGCGGGGCGGAGCCTATATGCAGACGCCGATGGTCTATGGGGACTATCTCTATAGCTGCCAGATCAACGGCATCCTGAGCTGCTACGAGGCCAGGACCGGCAAGGTGATCTACCAGGAGCGGCTGGGAACCGGGCGCACGGGCTTCACCGCCTCGCCGGTCGCGGCGGATGGCAAGATATATTTCACCAGCGAGGAGGGCGAGGTCTATGTGGTGAAGGCGGGTCCGGAGTTCAAAGTGCTGGCGACCAACCGGATGGGCGAGGTGTGCATGGCCACACCGGCGATCTCAGAGGGCACGCTCTTCTTCAGGACGCAGGGCAACCTCGTGGCGGTCGGTGAAAAGTCGATCCTAGACAAAAAGGCGAATCCGTAGATGACGATAATTGCTCGGCGCAGCCGTGCGCGCGATAAATACACATTGGCGCGGCAAAGCAGCGTGGCTCCGGCCCCAACGCTTGTGCAGGTCATAACAGAGGAAGGCTCCCCAACCTGCCGGATTGCTACGGCGCGGTTTGCCGCCGCTCTACTCCACGCGAGACTCTTTTTGCTGACACTTGGAGTCGCGTTGACCTGCTGCGGCGGGCGGGCATTCGCGCAGCAGTTTGTCGATCCCACGCCGCCCGCCATAACCAAGCTGCCGGAGATGGCTGCCCCTGCGGCTAAGGCGCAGACCGGCCTCAAGTTTCACGCCGCGCCGCGAGCCCTGGCCGCAGGCGCGACCACGCACGATTGGCGCACGTTCCTGGGGCCGACCCACAACGCGATCTCCACGGAGTCCCCGCTGCTTAAGGAGTTCGCCAAGACCGGACCGGTGAAGGTGTGGGAGGTGGAAAAGGGAGACGGTTACGCATCTCCCGCGATAGTCGGCAATCGCGTGGTGCTGTTCCATCGGCTCAAGGACCAGGAGACGGTGGAGTGCCTGGAGGCCGAGACCGGCAAGCGCTTCTGGCTAACCGCCTACCCGACTGCCTACAAGGACCCCTACGGCTGGAACGGCGGCCCGCGATGCCCCCCGGTCAGTGACGGCGAATTCGTCTACACCTTCGGCGCGGAGGGAAAGCTTCATTGCCTGAAGCTGACGACTGGCCAGGTTGTGTGGAAGCGCGACATCGTCAAGGAGTTCCAGAAGCGCGAGGAGTTCTTCGGCATAGGCGCGACTCCGCTAATCGAAGGCGACCTGTTGATCGTCAATGTCGGGGCTGAGGGCGGTCCGTGTGTGGTCGCATTCGATAAGCGGACCGGTAAGATGGTCTGGGGCGCCGGTAAGAAGTGGGGAGCGAGCTACGCATCGCCTGTCCCAGCAGATTTACCTTTTCCCCAACCCACTGCCCGCGCTGCCGGTACCCACCGGAGCGGAGAGGGGGCTAATGCACCTCTCCCCCAACCCACCACCCGCGCTGCGGGTACTCTCCGAAACGGAGAGGGGGCTAAAGGTTCGGCGGGTAGGCGGCGGGTGTTTGTCTTTGCAGGCGGGGTAAGCCGTCCCGCGACCGGCGGACTGCTGTGCATCGATCCCGCAAACGGCAAGGTGGATTTCAGCTTCCCCTGGCGCGGCAGACGGTACGAGTCGGTCAACGCCTCGTCGCCGCTTATCGTCGGCAGCCAGGTGTTTATATCGGAGTGTTACGGCGCGGGCGGCGCGCTGCTGAACCTTATGCCCGACGGGACCGCGAAACCCGCCTGGACCAACAATGTGCTGAGCACCCACTTTATGACCGCCATTCACAAGGACGGCTATCTCTACGGCATCGATGGTCACGGCCCGCAGAATGCGCCGATCGTTTGCATTGAACTTAAGACGGGCAAGGAGATGTGGCGGGCGGAGCCGGAGTGGGAGGAGACCATCAAGACCGATCAGGGGCCGGACAAGGTGAAGCTGTCGCCAGGTCTCGCTTCGATGATCCTAGTGGATGGCCGCTGCCTGATGATGAGCGAATATGGTCACCTGGTCTGGCTGGACTTGAATCCGAAGGCCTACAAGGAGGTGGAGCGAACCCGCCTTTTCCTCGCGAGGGAGAACTGGAGCATGCCCGCGCTCAGCCGCGGCCTGCTGTACGTCTGCCAGAACACGCGAGGCTTCGACGATTCCCAGCCCCGGCTGATCTGCTACGATCTGCGCGGGGAGAAGAAGTAGAGGGAACTTCAGCCGGTCATCGGACTGAAACCCACAAACGCGCATCAATGGTTACAGAGGGGGCGAAGATTAGATCCTAAAAACTACACAACTGACGATGATCCGACGCTTGGTAATGACCAATTCTACGTCAGCGTTTCAAAGAGTTTTTCGCGCGGTGGACCTAAATGCGAAGAAAGGATACTTGACGTATGAATGCAGTCGAAGTTGCCCCGGCAGTTTGGGGATTCTATCCAAGTCAACACGACGGCGCCGGCGGCGATTTCGGTACGACGGATTGCTTCATCAACGCGCGAGTCATTGGCATCGGGTGGCCCTCAACGGGTAATCTGGACGCGTTCATTGATCAGGGCGACACCATAACCGCGTTGACGCAACGATTACTCGAAACATATCAGCACGAACCTCATATCGCACGTCTAGAAAGACAAGCGCGTGACGCCTGGGGGCGACGTTCCGCAGGCACGATCAATCGGTTTCTCTGTGAGGCCAAACCTGGGGACATCGTGGTGTACGCCTGTAAGAATGACCAACACGTCCACGTTGGAAGAATTTGCGATACGGCCGACGGTCGTTATCTTTACGATGGTGCAACCGCTCCAGCCAAACGGTTGCATTGGCATTTCCACCACTTTCGGGCGGTTGATTGGATCAAACAAGTGCCGTATGCACTCTGCGCGAACGAAGAGCTGCGACAAGTGCAAACACAGAATACATTCTGGCGCATCAAGTCGTGTCCTGAAAGGTTCTTGGCCGACTTATAGCATACTTGGGGGCCGGCGTCACTCCGCAGGCACACTAATTGGTTATGGATTCGCGATGCGCCGCAAGGTAAACGTTGCGCCATCGAGAACCGGCAAAACCGATTCGAAGCCATACATTAGCGACATTCCCACAAGTGAGTCGGCGTCCATTTCGTCGATTCGAATATTCAAAGGCTGACCGTCCCACAAGATTATGCCCTTGTAATCGTCGAATCGGCTTTCGCTGACGTCCGCGAGAACGGCGCGGCCTGACCTGTGCCAGCGCAGTCCGAGCGAGGTAATCACAATTTGGCGGCAACGTCAGCGTGCCATTGTAGCCGGTATCCGCTACCGAGTCGCAGGTATGTTCTTGCCCGTTGGCATCGAGTAGTGCGATGCGCAGAATAGCTGCTCGCTGGGCCGTCACGATACCTGTCATCACACGCCGTACTCGCCACGTCCTGCGCCAAACCGCCGCACAAAACGTGAGCCCACGCGTACAATCCATATTTGCCCGTTGGGTTGTCTGGATTCCAGTCGATCCGACGCGGCATCTTCGTCGGCGTCTAGTTCCCAATCGCCTGAGTCAATATCGATAGCAACAATTTTCTCGTTGTGTTTCGGTTCGACGTGAGCACGAATATCACGGTCATAGATTTCATCGCCGCGTCTCGCGAACTCTTCCAACGAATAGCGGCGTTGGCGCACTGCCATGAGTATTTCTCCTTTTGGAGACAGGCGCACACTACAGCGCAATTACCATGTCGCGGATTCTTGCTTCCTCTGCAACGTCAGATGTGAGCAGCGCCTCAATCAACTTTCGCTCGAGATTGCGTAACGCATCTTCTTTTTTCGACTGTTGGAGCCTCCACATGGAGCTTAATGCTTCGAGGATCGTGATCGTGAACCTCCCAGTGTAATCCTTTCTCTTCTTTCTCTTTATCCCGTTGTCGCTCCCTGTGTAGATCGTCTACAGAAACTCTAGCTTGCTTCATGCTACCCCTAGCGGCATGAATCGCTCGAATACGAGCTTCTTCCGTGTCCTCCGAAGTGATAAGAATATCTGGGGTACGCGGAACACGACTGGCTGACTGGAGTGCCGGCTCTGTTAGCGGCAACAGTGAGGCCCAGGTGGAAGCGCTGAAATCAATGCTGTGGACAACACTATTGCGCCAGTCCCGCAGAAGTGCAATGTCATCGCCCAATTGCTCGTTTGCCAACACTCTTTGAAACGTGGAAGTCTCATTTCCAGTGTCATGGTAGAGGCATAACGCCAGCAGCGACTCAAACACACGCGTGACGTGCTGGACGTCCAGGTTGTTCGACGCGATATATTCGCGAACAGCCTGTTTGAATGGTGAAGGTTGCTCTTCTGCGATTAGGGCGTTCACAAGGTATAGGAGCACGGTGGCGTGGTTGTCGAGAGAAACGCCTTCACGCGCTGCCTCTTGAGTCAACTCCTTGTCGAGCGGCCGTGGTATTTCCAAAGTTACTGCCATATGTCAGACACCAACAAAACAGGTCGCAAAATATGCGAGAATAACAATCTATTTGATCTAATATAGCACAGTCCTGTAACGGTAATAAGATTATCTCGCTAACATGGCTATGCATCTGGATACCTACTCAATGCGATACAGGTGAGTCCGTGTGCGGAGGATGAATGCCTTGCCTGCTACGGCTGCGGAGGCCATGAAGCCGCTTTCCAACTGGTTTTCCGCCAGGATTTCCAGCTTGCGGCCTGGCTTCAGGACTACTACCCTTCCCTCTTCGCTGAAACAGTAGATACGACCGTCTGCGTAGAGCGGCGAGGCGGAGTAACGCCCGCCCATGCGCTCCTGCCAGACCGGCGTTCCTGTCTTCGCCTCCAGGCAGGTGACGACGCCGGAGTCGTTTACCAGATAGAGCAGCCCGTCCACTAGAAGCGGCGAGGGCTTTTGCGGCACCATCTTACTGTACTTCCATGCCACGTTCGAGTTGGTGACGTTGCCGCTTCCATTCAGGCGTACGGCCCAGAGATCCGCGCCGCCGAAGCCGGTCGTAATGTAGGCCATCCCGTTTCCGATCACGGGCCGCAGTGACGTTGAGAAGCCCTTGTAATCGACCTTCCAGATCTCTTTGCCGTTACGCGGATCGTACGCATATCCGGCTTTGGCTCCGACGCTTATCAGGCGCGGCTGACCGGCTACCATCGTTATCACTGGAGTGCTGTGGGCTTTTCGGCGGTCGCCCTCCATGGCCGGTTTGCCGTTGGCGTCGAGGTCCTGCCAATCCGCCGAGCGGTCCGTCCTCCACGCAGTTTCGCCGGTCCGGGTGTTCAGCGCGGCGGTGTACTGATAGTCCGCACCGTCGAAGGTGAGGATCAGCTTATCCTGGAACAACACCGGCGACGAAGATGCGCCGCGATAGTGGCGGCAGGGCAGATCGCGGCGCGTCCAGAGGCTTTTGAACGTTCGAGTGTCCAGACAGATGGTACCGGGACTTCCGAAGTGGAGATAGACGCGCCCCTCCTCGATAACTGGGGACGGCGTGGCGTAGGAGTTGACGTCGTTGCCGAGCGGCTCCGGACTGGGGTTGTCGAACACCTTCCGGTCGAGCAGCACCTTGCCGCTGGCGCGATCCACGCACACCGCGTATAGCTGGCGGCCATCCTCCGTCGCGGTGGTGATCCAGACCTGATTTCCCCAGACGGCCGGGCTGGACCACGCGCGCCCGTGTATTGGCGTCTTCCACTTTACGTTCTGCGTCTCGCTCCATTTGAGGGGCAAGCCAATTGCGGCGCTATGTCCGTCCGCAGTAGGGCCGCGAAACTCCGGCCACTCGCCGGAGGCCATCGCCGAGGACGGCAGTAAAACAATCCATAGGAACCGCAACAGTCGCAGCATGATGCTCCCTCGAATGACGGAATTGGAGGACATTGACGTCCAGCGTGGCGCAGGAGTTCGGCGCGGCGCTTCACTATTCCTGCTGATTAGGAATGCATCGTTTCCGCACGTAATTCGCAGGCGGACGTGACGATCTGAAGTAATTCCGACGCGCGGAAGCGTAGAGAAAATCGAGGCTTCGCTCTGGCACTATTAGAGACGCAACAAATCCACCAGGAGATTAACCCTAGCCATGTCATCCAACGCGAACAGTGCAGTTGACGTAGTCGTGATCGGTGGGGGCCCTGCCGGCTCCACCACATCGACGCTCATCGCACAGCAAGGCCATCGCGTGCGCCTTTTTGAACGCGAGACGTTTCCACGGTTCCATATCGGAGAGTCGCTTATACCGGAAACCTATTGGGTTCTCAAGCGGCTGAACATGCTTCCGAAGATGAAGAACAGCGCCTTTGTTGAGAAGCGCTCGGTGCAGTTCGTAAACCAGCACGGCAGGATGTCTCAGCCGTTCTACTTTACGGACCATAACCCACACGAATGCTCGCAAACCTGGCAGGTGCTTCGCAGCGAGTTTGATGAACTTATGCTTAACAACGCCCGGGAGCACGGCGTTCAGGCCGAAGAGGGCGTGCGCGTGCGCGAGGTGCTGTTCGACGGCGAGCGCGCGGTCGGGGTTCGCGTTCAGTACGAGGATGGCCGGCTGGAGGATATTTCTTCGAAGGTTGTGGTGGATGCGAGCGGTCAGAGCCATATGATCGCCGGAAAATTCAATCTTCTGGAAAAGGACGCCAGCCTGAGGAAGGGAGCGGTCTGGACCTATTACAAGGGCGCCTTTCGCGACACGGGCAAGGATGCCGGCGCGACGCTAGTCCTCCAGACTAAGGGCAAGAAGGGCTGGTTCTGGTACATCCCCCTGCACAACGATATTACCAGCGTTGGAATAGTGCGCGGCTTCGAGGAGATGTTTGAGGGCAATCGCCCGCATGAAGAGATCTACAACGAGGAGCTGGATAACTGCCCGGAGGTTAAGCGCCGGGTCTGCATGGGCACCCAGTGCGACAAGTACTACGCCACGAAGGACTATAGCTACCGCGCGACTCAGTGCGCCGGAGACGGGTGGGTGCTGGTCGGCGACGCTTACGGGTTCCTAGACCCGCTCTACTCCTCGGGCGTCCTGCTAGCTCTCAAAGGCGGATCGCTTGCCGCCGACGCGGTAAACGAAGGGCTCGCGAAAAACGATGTTTCCGCCGCTCAGCTTGGAAGCTGGGGACCTGGATTCAATGAGGGTATGGAACGGATGCGGAGGCTGGTGTGCGAATACTACGAAGGATTTAGCTTCGGCGCGTTCGTGCGCAA
>JAYTEU010000402.1:0-6441 GCA_043734985.1 Chthonomonadaceae bacterium | reverse complement strand
TCGTTTGGCTGCGTGGCGTACTGGTTCGGAGTACAGCCGTGCAGGACGGTAGCAGATTGGCAATACGCGATCTTAGGGTCGTAACGTACATAGTTGGCCACGTAGAGATCGAGCTTGCCATCGCGATTGACGTCGACAAAGGCGCAGCCCATACCCCATGCTCCCGTCCGGCGCAGAATGCCCGCCTTTTCAGTCACATCCTCAAATGTACCGTCGCCTCGGTTATGAAACAGCCAGTTGCGTCCGTAGCCCGTAACGAACAGATCCTCAAATCCGTCGTTATCATAGTCGCCCACACAGCAGCCCATGGCGTAACCGTCAATTATTATTCCAGCTCTGGCGGTAACATCATCGAACGTGCCGTCACCCTTGTTACGGTAAAGACGGCAACCCGGCGCCTGATGCGGTTTCTGAAAATCGTCTCCCGCGTTGACGAGGAAGATGTCGACGGCGCCGTCGTTATTGTAATCGAAGCATGCGCATCCGCTGCCCATTGCCTCTACAATTGTCAGCGGTAGGTGGGAGCCATAGTGGTGCTGGAAGCGCAGTCCACTCGCGGCCGCTACATCCAGCAGTCGGAATGGCGGGGCAGACGGCGATGCCGGTGGCGTTTGAATAGAGGAGACACTTGAATGGCACCCAGTGAGCGCAAAGAAAACGCCCGCGATAGTCCATAAACGAAAGCGGCCAGACATCATTACGGGCCTTTTACTTCGGACGACGTCGCCGAGGACGAAGCAAAGTGGCGGTCGAGCTCCAGTCGTAATTGCGGCAGGGCGGGATGCCGGGGAGCTGCCGCGAGGATGCGCCGGAAGACCAGAAGAGCCAGGCCGCGCTGGCCCGATTGAAGATAGATGTCTACAAGTCGCGCCTGGGAGTCCCAGTCTTGTGGATGATGCGAGACAACTTCCTCCAAATGAGTCTCTTCCCGCTCGCGTAGGGCATGCTCTTGAAACACCTTCCCTGCCCGGTTGGCGTCTGCCGACCGTCCGGCGGCCCGCAAGGCTCGTTCCAGTTGGTGGAGCGCGGCGTCGTGTCTCGGAGACATCTGAAGCGTTCTAGTCAGGTACTCCACTGCCTTGCCGGCCTGGTGCTGACGCAGGGCGACACGCCCACGATCGTACCAGACTTCAGCGTTGTCCGGATCGACGCGAGCAGCGCGGTCCAGCAGCTTCTGGACCGCGCCGAGCTCGGCTTCGCTGGAGGCCTCGTCCATGCGCATTCGCGCCAGTGTCAGCAACGTCTGTGTATCGTCCGGAGCAAGCGCCAGCGCCTGATTAAGAGTTTTACCCGCTGCTGCGTACTCCGCGAGGCCATATTCGGTCTGGCCCAGCCCGACATATGCGGAAAGATAGCGCGGGTTAAGCCGGATTGCGGCCTGATAGGAGCGCTTTGCCGCCTGTAGATTGAGAGTTTTCTGATAGGCTTCGCCTAGGTCACATATCGCGCTTACATCGGAGGGGGCATATCGTACGGCGTGTTCCAGTTCCCGTACAGCAGTGAAGGGCATTTTAGTCGCAAGATGGAGACGACCGAGATTACCGTAGGCCGCCGGATAATCTGGGCGAGCGGCCAATGCGCCGTTAAAGGCGATGAGAGATTCGTAGTAGCGCTCCTGAGCCAAATATGTCAGGCCGAGGTCGTTCAGCACGTCCGGCCGCACGGGCTCCCGCTCCAGCACTGTCAGGAACGCATTGGTAGCTTCGCGGTAACGATTATCGCGTACTAACGCCAAACCAAGGCGGTACAGCGCTTGGGTATTCTTGGGATCCTTCTTTACAACGGTGTCGAGGTCGGCTGCGCTCATCTTCTGAAGCCGGCTGTCCTCATACTTAGCATAGAGCGCACGTCCGAAGACCGCCATGGCTATTATAGGCAGTACGAGAATAGCCGTTAGGATAATGCGCCTCAAACGGGGGGGCTGCGTTCGCCCGGTGCGTTCCGCCGAACCGAACCTATTTGGGATGGGGCCGGCCACCGAGTATCTCCATTATCTTCCACGAGCCTTCTGTCATCTTCAGGCGATATTTGAGTGCTTTCCCATCGTCGAGAGTCGTCGTGACTTCGGCTGCGTCGCCGATACTCCGGAATTCCGGGTCGGATACTTTCGGCACGCCTTGCTTGGGGGCCAGATCCTGCGCCAAGTAATCCATCCGTCCAGCTATCGAGACCGAATAGTAGCCTTGCCATTTTCCACCTACTACCATGGGCTTAATATCCGAGGCGCCTACAAAGCTCTGCGCCTTCTGCTGATCGCCTTTTTGAACTGCGCCCATAAACTCCTCGACCGTGCGCGATGGCGCTCCCTTATCCCACAAACGCAGGCGGATGAATGCGCCGATCGGCTCCTCGTAAGCAGCAACTGCCACAACAAGACCGAGAATTACCGCGATGATTCCGATTTCTACAACGCGCCTGCCGGATTTCTTATTCGCGATGGGAACCGGCGTTACGCCCTCGGAAGGGGGCACCTCACTCGTGGGATCAGACATACAAAATACTCCTCGAAATGGACAGGCCATGGACACATCACTCATGCCGCCGCAGCGAGAACGCCTTGGAAATGTGGAAATAATTGCCCGGCGTTCGCACAACACTTATTCCTCATTACAATCAGGATTACCTCTCTGCGCCGGATGTTAGCCTGGTGTAATGCAAACGCAGCCCAATTGACGTGGACTGTTCGCCGTTCCCGCTCTTAGAATGCCTATTCTCGCGGTCAGTCCATTTCATTGAACCCTTGTTCTCCGGCCGTGTCAGGCGGTTCTGACCGGTGGACTCTTATGAAGTGGTCTGCCATGGAAATCGGCGCATCCTTTGTCACTTCGCGCAGGGGCATGTGACAACGTATGCAGTCTCGCTGCTTGTTCACTGGGCAGGGTTTGCCTTTCGGCTTTGTACCCATTTGCAACTTTGAACCTGTGGAGGCGTGACAGGAGAGGCAGACCTGCTCATAGGCCTTGTGGTCGGTCGAGGCATTCTCATGGGGATCGTGGCAGGTCTGGCACGACAGTTTGTTTCCGCTTTCGAGGAAGCAGCGACTCTTCATCAAGCCATAGGGCTGGAAACGCTGCGTGCTGGTCTCACCGGCCGGCACGGTTTTCGCCGATCGGTGGCAGCGGCCGCACCGTTCGTTCATCGTGGTGGCATCTAGACTATTGAGCCTGGAAAGATGGAGATCCCCGGTCTTGCCCGATCGCATGGCGGCCACGTGATCGCGACCGGGGCCATGGCAGGATTCGCACCCTACACCCAAAAATCGAGGTTCGGGGGTCAGGCTATCCGATGGGAGCGCGGTCGTGTGGCATGTAACGCAGGCTCTTGCCAGGCGGCCTTGATATAAGCGTCCCAGTCCGTCGCCTTCAATGTGGGCTTGGCCCGGCGTGTAGCTCCAGGCATGCAAGGTTGGATAGTAGCTTTCGCGCAGCTCGACAACCGAGTCTTTGTCGTGAACGTTTATGAACGTTAGCGCGAATTTTCCGGATCCTAGCGCGTACTGGAGGGGCTGTTGCAGCTCCGGCTGGTATTTGACAGCCAGCGCAAATCCCGTGCCGGATGGTTGGACAACGAAATTAGTGTTCGGGATGTCGCCTGCGACGGGAAAATCTCGACTCAGGCTTTTCAGGTCGACACTGCGCATGGTCGTTGCGTGGCGGGAGTTGTGATGCTTTTTACTTTCTGCCGCATGGCACTCCGCACACGCGCTGTTGCCTAAATATGCGGCGTAGCTCGTCCGTGCGGTTTCGTGCGGCTGATTGCAGCCCGTGGCAAGCAGAAGCGCGAACGTGCCCACGCTGAGTACCGTTGCAAACCCGTAAGTGAGAAAACGAACGCGCATGGATTACACCTGCATTATCCTCGAAGAATACGTTGACGGTACGGTGGGACGGCCATCCGGGTACGGGTACCTTCGTTATGAACACATCGCCATGCGTCTACTGTTCATTGACCTAAAGATCGGGTCAGTCCGATGGGAGCCTCTAAGTGTGGATGCCGTCGGTCCGGCTCGTGAACGATCGGGGTACATTCCCCGCGGCGATGTGGGTCGGCCCAGGGTATGTTCGCCGCGGCAGAGTGTATTGCCTGCATGAGGATGCGAGTGACACCGCCATTCAGTTTTCGCATTGAACGCGGCTCTTCCGTTCGACTCCGACCGAGTGCTTGGCGGGGCCGATCCCTAGATCGGCGCGAGCCCTCCTGTTACGCAGTAGGATTCCTGCGGCAGCGGCGCTCGCCCGCCGGCACGGATACGTCCGGTTAGACCGGCGCACAGGTTAACGCTAAATAGGGCAGCCGGCGCATTTGCATCTGCGCCGGTTGCCCGTCGAAAGGTACGCATTCCAAGCTATGGTCTAGCGGAGCGTCCAGCATGCGCCGGATGGCCAATTTCTCGCGCCGCCTTTACCGCCTTCGTGAAACGAACCACCTTTTTAGTGGCGTCGTACGTCAGAGATCCGTTCCAGCCGGACTGTGCTACCTGAAGCGGTACGTACCATCGCCCATCAACGCGTACTGATGGCGCCGGCAAAGCGGTTTCCTTACCGACATAGCGATATGTGTGGCCGCTGTCCTGCAATTCGATCGCGCGCTTGCCACTCACAATCGTCAATCTATGGGCGCCATGCGATCGGACTCCGGCTCCTTTTTGGCCGGAAGCCAGGTACCCTGCATAAACATAGGGCCGACCACCGATCCGCGTTGGCGGATAGGTGAGCGTCAGTGTCTGTCCCTCCCAGACGAACCCGAGTACCTGTTGCACCTGCTTAGCCCTTTTCTTTTGCAGGGCCTTAGCAGCCGCGATGTCGAACACGACGCAAAGTCCGGCCGTCCGGCTCGAAGGCGGCGCAATGCTGCTGAGCACGTCCCATTCAACCAGAGTGCCATCGTTCGCATCGACGAACACAGAGTAGCTTGTAGCCTGCCGAGGATTCCCGATCCCGACTTCACTGAAGGTCAGTTGGTAAAGCAGGCGCTGTCCATTCATCGGATCCGGTTTGGTCACGCTCAGGCCCCGCACCTCTCCCGGCTGTCCTGGCGCATAAAGGACCGCCTGCATTGCTGCCTGCATCGCTTGCTGCGGGGAGAGGCTGGGAACCCGCGAAATAAGCACTGGAAAGTGGGAGCCGAAATAGCGTACGACCTGCCCAAGCACCGAATCGACGGTAACGTCGCAGAAGTTAGGACCGATAACGCCGCTGCCCAGATCCTGGGCGAATGTCCACGAGTATGATGGGATGAAGTCGGAACCAATCACGTTTTGAGCATAGACCCCTGAAATCCCTAGCAACGCGGGCTCGGGTTAGTGCGCCTGTACGAATGCCCAGGCGATTTTACGTGCATCATCTGTATCAAGGATCAAACAGTCCTGTTGCGGTACCCACGGATATGGCCCGGTTCCGTTCAGGCAGGAATTGAAGTACGCTTGCGAAGGGACGACCAGCTTCATCGTCGCTAGCTGCACGATGGCCGGCGCTTCGACATGCGGGCCTTTGAGCTCGATCACCATTCCATCGGCAGTACCATGGCCACTCATGAGAAAGAATTCGAGCGGTTTCAGCTTTGTCGTAGAGTCGAAGTATGTTAAGGGACCACGGATATCGCCAATATTGGGATCGATCTTCTTAAATTCCACGCCGAAGCCCCTTTTGTATCCCATGGCCTTGACGGCGGTTACAAAGTAGTTGGCATGCGAGGTCATTTCACCATGCGCCCAGGCGATCGCCGCGCCCAGGTTCACACGCTGGTTGTGCTGGAGCGCCCAGTACGTCAGGTGGGCCTTGTGCCGGTCGGCATGATTGTGCTTGACTGAAACAAGGAACTCATACTCGCCTGCCAGAACCGGACTCGGAAACGTCACACGCACCGTTTGCGTACCGGGGTCCAACTGGGCATCACTTAGCGGAGTGCTGTACCAGACCGCCAGATGCGGGTCGTATACCTCAATTTTGCCGTCCGATGCCCTGCGGTCGCTGGCGAGAGTATAGGTGATGTGGTAGATCGCCGTCGTATCATCGTCAGAGATAAATACAGGGTTGTCCGGCGCGGTGATGCTGAGGAAGGCCGACTTTTCGGAATCGATATCGAGATAGGCAAACGGAGTTGTTTCGCCCGCAGTGAACTTGAATAAATAGAGACCGTATGGAGAACCATTTCCATAATCTGAGGTGCCGTCCCATGTGAAGTTGACGGTCGTCGGCCCATATCCAATCACCGCATTCTGTGAAATGGTCTTGACTATACCCTGAGTGCTCGTGTAGATAACAAGCTTCACCGTCTGGTTCGCTTTGTAGCAGGCGCTGAATGTTACTCGGCGGGGGTGGAGGATTGGGCAGCGGCGCGTTCGTAGGCGACCTTTGGGATCTGCGTGGCTAGCTTGCCGCCGCTGACATCGATCATTGAGCCGGTGATGTAGCCGGCCAGATCGGAGGCGAGAAAACAGAG
>JAYTEU010000401.1:0-7044 GCA_043734985.1 Chthonomonadaceae bacterium | reverse complement strand
CTGCTCTCCGTCGGAATTCTTCCGTTGTTCGCTTTTATCGCCACAAAGGTCGGCGCGATGGCGCGCGGCGTCCGCTCCAAAACACAGGCAAAAATGGCGGACCTCACGGCAACCATGCAGGAGACGCTCTCCGTTTCCGGCATACTGCTAACTAAAGTAAGTGGGCGGCGCGCCCTGGCGCTGCGAAAGTTCACCGGCGAGAACGAGGCGCTCACCGAGCTGCAAGTTCAGCAGGCGATGATCATGCGCTACTTCTTCAACCTCATCGGCCTGACATTCTCGCTCACTCCGGCGCTGGTCTACTGGCTCGCCGGCTGGCTGATAGTCGCCCATCACGACCAGCATCTCAACCTAGGCACGATAGTCGCCTTCACCGCGCTCCAGTCCCGGCTCTTCTTTCCGCTCACCGGGCTTCTCAACGTGCAGGTCGAAGTTATGAGCGCGCTCGCCCTCTTCGACCGGATCTTCGAATACCTGGATCTGCCGCAGGAGATCGTGGATGCACCCGACGCCGTGTCGCTGCCGCCCGAGAAAGTGAGGGGAGAGGTTGCCTTTAGTGACGTCCGCTTCCGCTATGAGACGACACAGGAGACGCCCTCGCTGGAGGACATATCGTTTACCGCGCTGCCCGGCCAACTGGTCGCACTGGTCGGAGCGTCGGGCGCAGGCAAAACAACGCTCACCTACCTGATTCCACGCCTCTACGACGTAGAGGCCGGAAGCGTGACCATTGACGGAGTGGACGTGCGAAACATCCGCCTGGATTCGCTGGGAGGTCTCGTGGGTGTGGTGACGCAGGAGACCTACCTGGTTCACGATACGATCCGCTCTAACCTACAGTACGGACGCCCGGACGCGACTGATGCCGAGCTGATCGAAGCGGCCAAAGCGGCCGCCATCCATGACCACATCGCTTCCCTGCCGGAGGGCTACGATACGGTGGTGGGCGAGCGCGGCTACAAGCTTTCCGGCGGCGAAAAACAGCGTATCGCCATCGCCCGCGCCATCCTCAAGAACCCGCGCATCCTGATCCTCGACGAGGCCACTTCGGCGCTGGACACGCATTCGGAGCGGCTGATCCAGTCCGCCCTGGAACCCCTGATGCACGGTCGCACCACATTCGCCATCGCGCACCGGCTCTCGACTATCCTCTCCGCCGACCTTATCCTCGTGATGCAGGATGGCCGCATCGTCGAACGCGGAACCCACGACGAATTGCTTGCTCTGGACGGTGTCTACGCACGGCTCCACGCGGTCCAGTTTCAGGAAACCGACAGCGCAACATCGATGCCGTCAACCTCGCTCTAAATCGGTTACAATCTCGCTTACTGCCACTTCAATATCCGTGAGGCGCTCTGGTGGCTGCCTGCTCCAGGTTCAACGCGCCGCGACCGGCCGCGCGCATGGACGTCTCAACTGCCCAAGTCGATCTCGTACAACGGCTGCCCTTCCGTCGCCTCGACGCGGGTGAAGCCCTCGAAGAAAGCATGGTCGCCCGCTATCTCGTGCCACTGAGTCACGAAGGCGTTGTGGACGTGAAACAGCAGCTCGCCCGACGTAAAGCCTGCAGCGTTCGTGGCCATGAGTTCAAGCTGCAAGTTCTCGCCGCCGTCCTCCGCTGCCTCGTCCCAGAACGCGGGTCGAATTCGCACGCGCGGGGCGGATAGCACAACCTCCGTGGCGTCCCACTTGTCCTCGCCGAAGATTGCCACCTGATATTGACGAACGGCCGCGATGAACTCCTCCAGCGTGGTGTACGCGGGCGGGACCAAACGCCATGCCAGTTCACTGTCGATTTCGCGGGGATACGGCGAATTCTTGCTTCGCGCCATCTGAAAGATCTCCTCCCGGGTTCCAGTCAATCACCTTGCGGTATGGCAAGCCAAACGGCTTTCTTATTTCACATCCCGCTCGCGCGAGCCACCGAGGCTGTCATGCGTACCTTGCTCACCCTCCCACTGCCGTTGTCCTCGCTGCTCCTGCGCTCGATGAGAATACCACGCCGCCGCACTGAGTTCCGAGAGGTCACCCCCCGTGCTGCTTGGCGGCGATCCCGTTCGGGTGGCGTGCGTTCCGCCCTTCAACATAGGGCCGAACTTAAACGTCGCGCTTTCCCGTTAGCGTCGCCTGGCTGTCCGTGAGGTTCTAAGCCTTGTAGATTGCCGGTGAAGTCATGCCCGCATGCGGCCCCTCCGTAAAGATCAGGTCCAGTGTTTTCGGCTCTGCCTGCGTGTCCACATTAAACTTTCCTCCATAATCGGCGCCCATCGAAACCGTGGAGAATCGACTGCCTTCCATCACGATGCGCGAGCCTCTGAAGGCTCCGGCGCTCATTTGTGAACCTTCCACTTCCAGCGAAACAATGGTCCACACTCCTGCCAGCTTCTGCATTTCGCTTTTCATTCTACTCTCCTCTAGTGACAGGGCGCAATCACGTCCTTCGCCACGCATTGTGTCTGGGCAATTAAATGGGTGCGAAATTGTATCACGGCAGACCGGCGCTGGCAAGTCAGAGGCATCGGGATTTTGACACATCAGTCACCGTTTGTTACAATAGGTGAAAGCACCGAGCGCGCAGCGATGCTATTCCATAATCGAAATGGTTCGGCGACTAAATCCGTGAAAGTCGCGAGGAGGCAATATGCGGCAAATTGAGATAGAGTACGACGCCCATTTGGATGAGATGTATCCTCGGATAGAGAAGGTGCGCGATCTCGGCGATTGCACCATCTGGTCGGCTGGAGAAGATCCGAAGCTGTTGATACTACACGATCCAATGAGAAAACGCCTCGTTCAATTCGAATACACCAATCTTGCCGAATTCGAACGAGCGACGCGCCTAGTGCTGGCGATCGATCGTGACGACGGCGAGGCGACTGCGGGCGTCCCCGCTAGGCTGAATCCTGTGACTCCGATCCGTTCAGCGGAGTTCGAGCAGCCACTGCCGAGAGAAGATGAGCGGGCGAGAAGCTGAGTTCAAGATTAGGACTCCGCATGTGCGCAGCCAACGAAGGTCACCCGGACTATTCATCAACGGTATTTTCGATCTCAAACCAACATGCGCACTGCAAGCAATTTGATCTCTTCGTGAATAATGCGGGGGTCATTCTGCCATTTTCCGATAGATATCCGCTGCTTGTTCCAGAAGTAGGGCCGACGCACATTCACTGCCGGGCGCTGCTTCGCGTGGAATTACACTTCTCAGTTGCTGCTGATCTTCGTGCAATGCGTTGTGCTACTGCCGGAGGCCCTTCCGCCCGACTTCAATTTCGGGGTCGCCTTATTTGAAGGCGAGAGCATGCCGACCGAACACGAAAAATCTTTGAGCCTCTCCAGGCGTAGACGTAGTATAATTCTAGACTGGGAGAAACTACGATTACAGAAAACCTTACGCCATGAGCAAGGCCGACATCTGGCCCTATCTCCAATTGATTCGGCCGGCCAACCTCGTGACGGCGAACGCGGATATCCTCGCGGGGTTTGCGGCGGCGGGGCAGCCTGGATTTGGGAGGCTGTTGTGGCTGCTTCTTGCCACTACGGGAATATATGGCGGCGGGATCGTCTATAACGATGTCTTCGATGCCGAGCTCGATGCCGCCGAACGCCCCGAACGGCCCATTCCCAGCGGCCGGGTGTCACTTCGCCGAGCCTCGCTGCTTGGGTCCGTGCTGCTGTTTATCGGCATCTGCGCCGCGTTTCTGGCATCGCCAATAAGCGGGTGTATCGCGGTACTCACGGCCGCCTGCGCGCTATTGTACGATGCCCGGACCAAACACCATCCCTTTCTTGGCCCACTGAATATGGGAGGCTGCCGCGGGCTGAACCTACTGCTCGGCGTGAGCGCGGCTCCGGAGATGCTTGGGCAGCGCTGGTACCTCACGCTCATTCCCATCCTCTATATAGCCGCCATCACCGCGATCAGCGCGGGAGAGGTACACGGCGGCAAGCGGACGACGGGCCTCCTTGCGCTCGGCCTGCTGGGCGCGGTTCTTGTCGCTGTTCCGGCCCTTTCGTTCACGCCGCAATTTCGGCTGCTGCCGCTCCTGCCATTCCTTTTCCTGCTGGCCGGTCGTGTCCTACCTCCCTTTTGGCAGGCGTACCTTCAGCCGCAGCCCTGCAATCTGCGCGCGGCCGTCAAAGCCGGAGTTTTATCGCTGATCGTCCTGGATGCGGCGATGGCGGCCGGTTATGCAGGTCTTCTTTACGGCCTGGCAGTGTTAGCTCTAACGTTCGCAGCCGCCTGGCTGGCAAAGCTGTTCGCAGTGACGTAGCGGGAACTCACTCGTCAATCCTAGTAAATCCGTCAATCACAAAAATCCGAGTTCAGACAAAAGCAAAGGCAGGGTAGGCAATCCGGAATGCAGGTTATCCATCAGAAGTTCGACGTTCGCTTTAACTATTCGGTCCATTTTACGGAAGATCTCTTCGACCCCGGCAACCGACTTCTCGCCGAGGTCATTCAGCAAGGCGAAGGTACAGGGTCGCGAAGAGCCGTATTTGTCCTGGACGAGGGGTTATGCCGCGCATGGCCGCGCTTGCCGGAAGCGATTCATGCGTATTGTAAGTCGCATTCGGACATGGTCGCGCTGGCGCACCCGCTTCTGCTGGTCCCTGGCGGAGAGAGCGTCAAGAACGATCGCTGTCATGTCGAGGCCGTTCAGCGGATGATTAACGACGCGGGGATCTGCCGGCACTCGTACGTCGTGGCTGTTGGGGGCGGCGCGGTCCTGGACATGGCCGGGTTCGCAGCGGCCGCCGCCCACCGCGGGGTACGCCTCATTCGAGTCCCGACGACGGTGCTGGCGCAGGACGATTCCGCCGTCGGGGTAAAGAACAGTGTCAATGCGTTCGGTAAGAAGAACTTCCTGGGTGCGTTTGCACCGCCGCATGCTGTCATAAACGATTCCAGCTTTCTTACGACGCTATCGGATCGCGATTGGCGAAGCGGCATATCGGAGGCGGTCAAAGTCGCGCTCATCAAGGATGCGGACTTCTTCGACAGCATTAAGTCCGATGCCGCCGCGCTCGCGTCTCGTGACATGGCCGCGATGAAGCCGCTCATCTACCGTTGTGCTCAGCTTCATCTTAACCACATTGCCGATGGCGGGGATGCGTTTGAACTTGGCTCTTCGCGCCCCCTGGATTTCGGACACTGGGCGGCGCACAAACTGGAACAATTGACCGACTTTTCCCTGCGGCACGGTGAGGCCGTCGCGATCGGCATCGCCCTCGATTCCACCTATTCCTATTTGACAGGGCGCCTGCCGGAATTGGATTGGCGGCGCATAATCGATCTGCTGACGAGCCTTGGATTCTCGCTCTATTCGCCCGCGATGGACGGCTGCCTGAATGATCCGCAGGGTTCTCACGCCCTACTAAGCGGCCTGGACGAGTTCCAGGAGCATCTCGGCGGGCAGCTTACAATCATGCTCCTGGAGAGAATCGGCAAGGGAATTGAAGTACACGAAATTGCGCCGGAGATTATGATCGAGAGCATCGCGCACCTGCGGAACATCCACTGCGCTCACGCCGAAGCCGCCTCGATTGCTGGAGGGAGAACATATGCAGCCTGAAACCGCTTCCGGCCCGATGGACGAGGTGGAGCTGATCGACGAGTACTTCATCGAGAATAGGACTAAATTGCTGGACATCGCGGCTTTTCTGGACCGGCTGGACCGGACCGGCGCATCCGTCGATTGGGCTTTGGACTATCGCATGGAGGCGTTCCAGGAAGCGGTGCAGCTTCTCGGCAAGGCGGGGCGAAGTCGCGTTAATGCGATCCAGATGGTCTTCAGCGACCCGACAACCGCTCCACTAGAGAAACTCGACCAGAAGAGCGCGCACGGCGCTTATGACCACGGAACCCGGAAGAGGCAATAATGGAGTATATCGATATCCACGCCCATATGGTTTCGCGGAGCACCGACGACTACGTTCAAATGGCGCTGACAGGGTGTATCGCAGTCACAGAACCCGCGTTCTGGGCCGGGTGGGACCGCTCCTCCGCGGACGGCTTCGAGGACTACTTTCGGCAGCTGACGGAGTTCGAGCCGAAGCGCGCGGCACAGTACGGCATTCGCCACTACGCCTGGATCTGCCTGAACCCCAAGGAGGGCGAGGACCGGGAACTGGCTGCCAAGGTTCTGGCGCGAATCCCGAGGTTTCTGGACAAGCCGAATGTGCTCGGCATCGGCGAGATCGGCATGAACCGGGTGACGCGCAACGAGATCGCAACGTTCCGGGACCACGTCGAGCTGGCGCTGGCGCACGATCAACTCATCCACATCCACACGCCACACCTGGAGGACAAGCACAAGGGAACGCGCGTAACGATAGATTTGCTCCGGTGCTACGATGAGATCGATCCGTCGCGAGTGCTGATCGATCACGCCGAAGAGCACACCATCGAGATGATCCTGGACGGCGGCTATTGGACCGGCCTCACGCTCTATCCGCAGACCAAGGTCTCCCCGCAGCGCGCCGTCGATATGATCGAAATGCACGGCCCGGAGCGCATCTGCGTGGCCTCGGCATGCGATTGGGGACCAAGCGTCCCGGCCGCGATTCCCCAGTTCATGCAGGAGATGCGCCGGCGCCGCCATCCAGAGTCGCTGATTCGCAAAATCGTCTTCGACAACCCGGTGGAGTTCCTTAGCCAGTCGCCGAAGTTCCAGGTCCCGACACAGCGCGACCGTCAATCGGCGCTTGTGCCGGGAGTCCGTTAACGTAGCTTTTAGTTTGAGGAAGCGCGCGTACCCATAAGTGGTATCGTTCCGCGCTTGTCTTGGGAGCAAAATAGACGCCATGCAGTGGAGATCGGATCCGTTCTTTCACCTCACTTATTGCACTAATATTCACGCAGGCGAAAGCTGGGACGAGGTGCTGACCGGCATTCGAACGTTTACCCTGCCGCTGAAGAAGCGACTTGCGCCGGATCGGCCGTTCGGGCTCGGACTACGGCTCTCCGACTTAGCTGCCGCGCAACTGCTTGAGGAAGATCGGCTCACCGCCTTTCGCGCGTTCCTGGACGATCACGGCCTCTAT
>JAYTEU010000400.1:0-4105 GCA_043734985.1 Chthonomonadaceae bacterium | reverse complement strand
TGAAGGCCCGGCATGGTAGATCCGCCGGCAGTGGCCGACGCGCCATCCAGGTAACGATAGTAGACGGAAATGGAATCACTCGCCCGAACCGCACGGGCTAAAATGAGGCTCCCAGACGCCGTGTCGATCCAGTAATCCTGATTGAGCTTCAGGACTTGCGAACCGGCTCGTACTCGCACCGTCTCCGCGATTATGTTCCCACGGGATAGCTTATATCCGATGCCGGAGCCATTGCCACGAAGGACTTCGGATTGCCCGGTGCCCGGCGTAAGCGATGGGGTTTTTGAAGTAGTACCGTTAAAAATCTCCAGGCCGGAGCCTGCAAGCGAAACACCGTTCACGGTTTCGCCGTTGGCGGCATGCTGCGCGTATGCGGCAGGCAAGCCGGCAAGCAAAAGCGGCGCTGCTGCAAGTACGAAGAGATGCGGGAACGAGACTCTCGTTCTTGCCCCTACGGGCCGCAATCTCTTTCCTAGCTTGCAATGCAGTGCCGCCATTTGACTTGCCTCTTTCGGCCGGCTTACTTCACGACCGGACCTACCACCAAAACGCAGCCTTCGCGGGCCCAATTCTTAGTGTGTGTGCAAATAGAGCCCCTCCGGCCCCCAATCTTGAGGGAGTTGCGGCGATACGCAACGGCTGGTTCCCCCAAGATTGGGGGTTAGGGGGCGTTTTTATACACTTTCTCAGAACCTGCCGCCTACCAACGAGAGACCGACTTCGCCTCGCTGAATGTTGTTATAGGCGTCCTTGCCATATCCACCGTACTGCTGTATCTCATGCTGCCGCCGAATGGCTTCCTGCGTTCGCATATACAGCGACTGCACCGCAGGTGGCGCATTCCGCGTCTTATCGCTGATGCTGCCGGGCCGGTAGCTTACCGCCGCAACTGTCGTCGGAGGCTCATCACTACTCTCCAGCGCCGCCGCCTTGGCAATCTCTTCCACATGCGGCTCCGTGGCCGGATCGAAATCCGCTCCCAGCTCGTCCGGTTTCGCAATTTTGACGCCGATATCGCCGTCCGCAGCCATGTGTCTTTCTTCCACACTATTCGCCCGAGCAAAACTATTGGAGGCGGAGGTGGACTGCGGATCAGGCTTAACAATATTGGTCGAATTATCGCGATGACGATCGGTGGGCTTCACCCCCTCCGCTTTCGCTATCGGTGACGAGTATCCGAGCGACTTGTCGATGGCACGACGAAGCATCACCATTTGATCGTGAGCGCCGGCCTTCGTGAGCGATGCGGGGTTCGAGTAGTCCGGCCCCATCCGAATAAAGTGGTTCGGACCCATTGCCACTGCTTCCGGCGCCTTCGGTTCGCGCCGCGCAAGATCGGCGGACGCGCCGGGCCGATCCTGATGCACAGTAACTTGAGGCGGAGCCTGGTCGACCCGCGGAGCATAGACATGAGTCATTTGAGACCACAACACGACGGCGAGTACGCCGCTCGCCAGCGCCGCGCCGCCCAGCCGCAGCGGAACCGGTCCAAATATGGAACCAGACTGATTCCACCAGGTACACGCGCGCTGGAACAACGTCTTACGGCGAGCTGTTGCCGCAAAGATCGCGTCGGTAAGTTCCGCCGGCGGTTCGACCTCGCCGAACTCTCGCACGCTGTCCGCGGTCATCTCCAAAAATGCAAATTCGCGTGCTACTCCCGGATGAGAGCGAAGCAGACTCTCTACGTAGAGTGTCTCCTCGATCGACGCCTCTCCATCCGCATAAGTGTTCAGCAATAGCCAGAGCGCCTCATCATCAACGAGTTCTGCAGGTACAATATTCTCGTCCGGATCATGGTCCGGCGATGGAAATGCTCTTTGATTGCGAGCGGGCATGGTGACCCCTCCTTAGACTTACCGCCCCGATTACGGGACCTTCGCAGCCTATTCGGCCTATTTGCTCAGTAGGACATGTGGTAAGAGGTTAAGTTGCAGTTTTTTCGCCTGGACCGCCGAAAAGCGACGGCCAGGCAGAGGGAAGGAATCTATAGAACATGCTCAAAACCGGACTGCTGCATCCTGACATTTTGGAGGCGCTTGGCGGCGCAGGCCACGGATCCCAGGTACTGATAGCCGACGGCAACTATCCGTGCTCGACCACCGCGGGGCCGAACGCCCAGCTTGTCTATCTCAATCTAGCGCCGGGGCTGCTAAAGGCTACGGACGTACTGAAAGCGCTTGTAGATGCAATACCTATCGAGGCAGCGCACGTAATGCAGACCGCGAATGACTCGACGCCATCGATCTTTGCTGAGTTCCAACGACTCCTCGGACCGAAGCCCGCCCTGGAGCTTGTCGAGCGCTTTGACTTCTATGAAGCCGTTGGCGCACCCGAGGTCTGCCTGGTCATCGCGACCGGCGAACAGCGAATCTATGCGAATATCCTGCTGACAATCGGAGTCGTGCCGCCGCCATAGTTACTATTTAACCCTGATAATTTCACAACCATGGCTCGCATGCAACACCGGTGAAGCGCAGAGTGAAAATACTGACACCACCACCGTACATTGCGCGTATACTTATTTATCACGTGGGGGTCATTTATCACGTGGGGGTCACTGCAGAACTACGGGTTCACCAGGATCTCGCCGGAGCCATATTGTCGGCTGCCCGCTCAACGGATGAGTAAGATATGTGCGGTCAAGGGCGGGAGTTCGCCGGGATTACATCGTGACGGTCTCTACAGCGTGGTCGCTCCGAACAGCGATGGGTGCAATTGGGGGATATTGGATATGGGCTTCCTATATTTGCTTGGTTTTGGATTAGGACCGGTCCTGGCGGGCCTGAGCCTGAACTGGGTGTCCGGCAAAAGCCGCGGGCGAAATGCCCGCAGCGCCTTCAAGAGCGCAGCCTGGGGCTGCTGGCTTCTCCTGCTCGGGCATCTCGCCATATTTGGCCCCATCCCTTCCATATTTGGAATCGGTTATCTGCTGAACCTGATCATCTGGCTCAGCCCCGCGGCAATCTGCTTTCTGCTCGCAGCCTCCAGCATGCTTAAGGAAATGCGCGCGCAAAAGGAGGGCGACTTCACGGACGCGGCATAGTACGGGATCAGGGCGCGATTCCGCGCCCGTACTCGCTGTTATCCGCCAGGCCGGAGGGGTTCTCAATCGCGAATTCCGGCGCCTGGATGTGATCGTACCAGGCGTTCGGAACCCAGTTCACGATTTGCTCGGGATTGGGTAGGTCGTGGACCCCGTAATTGGTCAGGATGTGAAAGACGTCGTTCATGCAGTTGCTGACGGCCGCCATATACGGTCTTTCGCTTACGATCGCTTCCGCGCTCAATGCCGCCTTTAAGTTTACATTTTCCACCGGCACCACTTTGTAGTGGTCGTATCTCCTGCTCGCAACGGCGTCCAGAGGTTGGGCGGTACGCTCCTGCCAGTATCCGTCCTCCAGTGGAGGCGTGATCAGCCAACCGTGATGGTTCTCAACGGCCCCTATCTCCCAGAGATTTCCATCTCCAACCAGACTTAGCGTGCCGGCGCTTCCGGCATGCACAAGAAATCCCCAGCCGACGTGGCCGATCCCTAGCGTTGCGCTGCGCCGCACGAATACAACTGCGGCGCCCGACACGGGATTCACCGAAGCGCGATGATCCTGCCCATTCTGCCCATCTTCCGAAAGTGTGCCTTCTATTGCCTCAATCTCCATTTCTCTTGCTCCAACGCAACTGGTTTCTACGAATTACTCAATTCGGGCGTTGATTGTTCCGGAAACTGAGTCGAAGGATTGCGAAGGGGATCGGGCCTGCTTACTCGAATACTGGCCATTGTGAGACATGCAAAAGCGTCGACGAATAGGGAGAAATACAGGATGCGGCGAGAGCCACTGTGGGCAACGAACGAGCAAGACACGCGCCTTGAAGAGCTCCTTTCGGACGCGGAGGAGCCAAAAGAGAGCCCGCTTCGCCGCGATGTTCGCTCGCTGGGAACACTCCTTGGCAATATGCTGCGGGAGCAGGAGGGCGATCCGCTCTTTGAGGCCGTGGAGACTCTGCGCACGCTGGCAATAGAACATCGCGATACGATCACGGACGGCGATGGTGAATCAGAGAAGGGCGGCGATGCCGCTCTTATGAGCCGTTTCGAATCGATCGT
>JAYTEU010000399.1:0-7859 GCA_043734985.1 Chthonomonadaceae bacterium | reverse complement strand
GGCGGCGGCAGGGCTGTGTCTGATTGCCCGCCTCCTCCCGCGCGTGTTTCGGCCAGCATGTCGTCGCTATCAATCAACACCTTGATCGTGTAGTTCTTGTGCTTTCCGGCATCAAGGGCGGACTTGAGCGATTCCGCGTTGGCTGCGGCGCTTCGATGCGTTCCTTGGCGGTCGTATTCACCCATTAGAATGAGTACCGGGCAGTTCACGCGAGCAAGCGATTGGACAGCCTCTTCCTTTGGCAGTGTTCCTGGCTTCAAAGTACTTGGCACGGCGTTCAATTTGTCCGGCAGCACCTCACCGCCCATCAGGATTAAGTACGATGCCGGGTGGCCCTGAGATGCGGCCGTGGCTGCGAGACGTACTCCCTGGCCGTATCCCACCAATCCTATCGGCGCACCGCGCAATTCCTGCTTTGTCTCCAGGTAGCGCAGGGATGCGACCGTATTGAGACTGTCCTCTTTGGTGGCTCCTCCGGCCGCGATCGGCGGCAGGGTTAATACGGCGTAGCCCCGTTCAATAAAGTAGCGCGCAAATTGTTCGGATGCCGCTTGCTCACGCGCGCCCGCACCGGTGGTAAGTACCATGGTTGATAACGGTCTGGCTCTGCCGGGCAGGGCTAGCTCCGCGCGGACGGCGGCGCCCGTGTACGGATTTTGGAACGATATCCCCTGTGACCGGGGCTCGATCCGTTGGCTTCCGGGCAGGCGTTCCGTTCGATCCGTCGCCTTTTGAGACTGAACTGGGACGGCAGCGACAGCCGTAGTACACAGTAGTGAAAGGCCAATCATCGATTTCATTCCGTTGAACCTCCGGTCATGCTCTTCTACGTTCTACCAATAACCTGTTCGCCTACCGAGGGATCGTTCTTCCAAATAAGCGTACGCTCCGAGCCGGCAGGGGCTGGGAGCGCTAGAACAAACTAAGTACGATTTTCCATTGACATCGTTGGCAGTCGGTGAGGAATTGTACTTCCAACGATCGGCAGAAGCACGATGGCGCGGTCTCATGAAACCGGACACGTGGAGGAGAAACGATACTTTTCGGTGGCAGTTCACTGATCGACGGAAGTACGTCTCCTTAGCTTAGCTGTTCTACGAGCCGCGTGATGGCTTGGGGGCGTCCGGTCCTTTTTTCGGCAGCGTTTTTGGATCTTCGTTACGCATATGTTTGATGGGAATATTTGCAATTAGCGCGACTGCACCGTCCGCGCGTTCAATACTAACGTCCAGCGAGCTCTCATCGACATCGCAGTGTTTCGCCAGGACTTGAATGATGTCCTTACGGATTTGTTCCATGACCGAAGCCGGAAGCGCCGAGCGATCCTGCATCAGAACCAGTCTCAGGCGGTCTCGCGCGAAATCACGTGGGTTCTTGTCCTGCCGGCCGAGCAGACGATCGATAATGTCTTTCAAAAGCATCGAGTTTCTCCCAGCGGGTTAGCGCTTGCCGCTGAACAGTTGCATCAGCCGGTCGAAGATACCAGTCTTTTCTTCCAGATCGAGGAACGGGACTTCTTCACCTCTGAGACGTCTCGCGATGTCTCTAAACGCCTGCCCGGACATGCTGGTTTCTGACAACGAGACCGGCTCGCCCCGGTTTGTGGATGTGATGATCCCCTCGTCTTCAGGCACGATTCCGAGCAGCTTAACGGAGTGTCCCAGCACCTCCTGGACATCTTCGACGCTAAGCGCCTCCTGGTTCTTGACCATCTTGAGGCGCAGGCGGTTTACGATAAGCATGGGATTTCGAAGCTCTTGAGCCTCCAGAAGGCCAATGATCCGGTCCGCGTCGCGAACGGAGGCCATCTCAGGGTTAGTCACCACAATCGCCTCGGTCGCGCCGGCTGTCGCGTTCTTAAAACCCTGCTCGATGCCGGCGGGGCAGTCGATCAGGATAAACGAATACCCTTCCGCCTTGACTTCTTCGACGACCTGCTGCATCTGCCGTATATTGACGGCGCTTTTGTCTCGTGTCTGCGCCGCGGGCAGGAGTGCGAGATTTGGATTCCGCTTGTCCTTAATCAGCGCCTGGCGCATTTTGGCACGGCCTTCGACCACATCCACGATGTCGTACACGATCCGATTTTCAAGTCCCAGAGCCAGGTCGAGATTACGGAGGCCGATATCAGTGTCCAGCAGGGCCACCTTTTCGTCCAGGTTTGCCAGCGCGGCGCCGATGTTTGCGGTAGTAGTCGTCTTGCCGACGCCCCCCTTACCGGATGTTATTACGATTACCCTGCATGTATCACTCATGAATATCGTTATACCCCCTGATCACGTATCGGCACGCGTAAACGTGACTTGAACACTGTTGGAAGCGCACGGAAAAACTGTAAACTAGGCATGCCTTAGGGTGGGGGCCGAACGTGGAGCTAAACAGAGAACACCTGTATTGCGCCATTTTCGATCCGGGCCACCTCCGGTCGTCGGGGAGCGTTGGTGGCGGCCGCGGCCTCTTCCGGAGATCTGGCTATCTCCGAAGCAATGCGTAACTGATGGGGCCGCATACAGCCCGCGAAGATGCGCGCGGTATAGTCGCCTCCGCTGCCCGCATGCGCCAGGCCGCGCAGGGTTCCGGCAACGATGATATCGCCGATTGCAATGACCTCGGCGCCCGCGTTTACATCCCCGCCGATAGTCAGATGACCATCGTGCACTATCCGCTGTCCGGAGCGAATCGTTTGTGGCAAGTACAGTGCATTGTTCTTGAAACCGGTATCGGCGTCCGCCTTATTCCCGCCGGGAAGCATCTGGTAGGTGTTGATCGCATATTTTCTGGCGGATTCGCGAGTGACTGCGTCGGTTGAAACGACCGCGACCGTCAGAAGTCCAAATTGTGTCTTGATTCTATCGATGAGCCATTCGAGGTCGCCCTGCGCCAGAACCCGCATTCCTAGATCGATCGTAAGCTGTGCACCGGAAAGCGAAGCTGAAATCTTTGCCTCTTCAAGCAGAGTCTCGACGCGCAGCCAGGCGTCGTTCCATTCTCCCGCGGAGGGAATAGCGAGGAGCATCTCCTGCAGCAGCCCGTTCCGCCAGGATTTCAGTTCAACGATTTGCATAGGTCTAAGAAGCTCTCCGCCGTGCCGCGATGCAACATTTGAAATCAATGAAGTACGCTCAGTGGCCGACAGACCAACCTTTGGTTCGGAAATGCCCAATCAATCCGGAACACTCTGTCACCGTCGACTGCAAACAATCCCGTTGCCTGCCCGTATACGTGCGTAAGTATAACCCTAATTCACTATAGTTTTCAAGTGTTGGCGCATCAACGATGTTATTGATCTGACTACCGCTGGATTATTCAGGAAATATTGAATGATTTCCGCAGCCGGGCCCGGCAAGGAGTCCCCAGCATCTCCTTCACTTTTACTAATCGCATTACCTGTCAATTTACACAGAGGCGCGGCTTGTGCCATAATGTTTGCGAATGCCGGACCTGCATCATGCAAGCGGTCGGACATGGCAAATTTGCAAGAATATTATTCGGATGACCCTCCGGTCAAATGCCGGCATGCGAATTATCGCGAGCCGTGGCTAAGGAGCGAAACTGTGGGTTTAAGTATCGACGATGTAGTGGCGCGTGAAATCCTCGACTCGCGTGGACACCCTACAATCGAAGTAGATGTTATCCTAGAAGATGGATCCCTCGGCAGGGCCGCGGTGCCATCTGGGGCCTCCACTGGGGCGCATGAAGCGGTGGAACTGCGAGACGGCGACAAGGGCAGATATGCGGGCAAGGGTGTTCTGACGGCCGTCGATAATGTTAACGACAAGATCGGCCCCGAGATCATCGATATGGACTCGACGGACCAGCGATCGATCGATCTTCGGATGATCGAAATGGACGGCACGGACAACAAGAACAACCTTGGTGCGAACGCTATCCTCGGCGTGTCGCTGGCGGTGGCCAAGGCGGCCGCCTATGCGCTCGGCCTGCCGCTTTACCAGTACATCGGTGGCGTGAACGCGTACACCCTTCCCGTGCCGATGATGAATATTCTGAACGGCGGGAAGCACGCGGACAGTAACGTCGACCTTCAGGAGTTCATGGTCATGCCCGTCGGCGCGGAGAGCTTTTCGGAGGCGCTCCGAATGGGCTCCGAGATATTCCACGCGCTGCGGAAGGTCTTGATCGGTCGAGGCCTGGGGACGGGATATGGGGACGAAGGCGGTTTTGCGCCAAGCCTCTCTACAAACGAAGAAGCGATCGAGGTAATAATCGAGGCGATTGCACAGGCCGGCTTCCAGGCCGGGGAAGACGTGTATGTCGGCATCGACTGCGCTGCGACCGAACTGTATGAAGATGGGAAGTACCACCTGAAGGGCGAAGGCAAGGTGCTCACGGGAGCGGAGATCGTCGATTACTATGCGCGATGGGTCGACAAATATCCGATTCTCTCTATCGAAGACGGATGCTCCGAGGACGATTGGGACACATGGAAGCTGCTGACCGACAAGATCGGCGGCCACGTACAATTGGTCGGTGACGATCTCTTTGTGACCAATACTACGCGGCTTGAAAGAGGTATTGCGGCCAAGACGACGAACTCCATCCTTATTAAGGTCAACCAGATAGGTACGCTTACCGAAACGCTGAATGCGATTGAAATGGCAAAGCGAGCCGGTTATACGGCTGTCGTGTCCCACCGATCCGGCGAGACCGAAGACTCTACCATTGCCGACATCGTCGTCGCGACGAATGCCGGTCAGATCAAGACAGGCGCGCCAAATCGCTCGGACCGCGTCGCCAAATACAATCAGCTTCTCCGAATTGAAGAAGAGTTGGGCGATTCCGCGGTGTATGCGGGCAGGCGGGCGTTCTACAATCTTAGATAGAGAACAATCGTAGAGGAATTCGCAACTCAGGTAATACGTATCGGAACGGCAAATGCGCCTGCGGAGCTAAACATGCAGCCAATAGATAAGCAAAACGCACAGCGAAAGACAGTCAAACTGCAAGACGCAAAACCGCACTTGCGCCGACAGCCCGATATTCCGCCCGCCATGCTCTTCTTCGGGCTGTTGGCCTGCCTTGCCTGCGGTTGGTTCGGTTTTCAAGTTGCAGTCCCACTTCAGGTAGCCGGCCGCCTTCATAGTGAAAACGATGCCATAGAACGCAGTCTCCGTAAGAAAGAGATACAGAACCAGACCGCTCTGAAGCAGCTCACGGCCATCGGCACCGATCAAGGCGCAATCGCGGCCGCACGTGCCAAAGGCTACATGTTTGCGAATGAGCGACCGCTGCATATTCAGAACGAGACGGTTACGCCGTGAAGGGCGGGCATTAGGCATTAGGCAGTCGGCAGTCGGCTATAGGGAGTTGCAAACACACTCCACTTTTGCCGACTGCTCTTTCGTTATTTGGAATATCGGCCCCAAATACTGGGTTTGAGTAGTACATTCACGACTGCCGACTGCCGACTGCCGACTGCCGACTGCCTAAATACGCACCCTTCGCCCTGTTTCGGCGGATTCGTAGCATGCCAGGACCATCTCGATCGAGACGCGCCCGTCTTTGGCCGTGCACATCGGGTCGCCCCTCTTCACAGCGTCGATGAATGGGCGCGCTACGCCTGCGATGCGCTCTCCATGTCCTGACGGTATCGCGATGCCAAGATCCTGCCATCCGTCCGCCGCGCGGTCGGTCTGGTAGAGCTTTACGCCGACCGGGTAGGGTGGCTTAACTCCACACGATGGGCTGTCGCCGTGGTTTTGGATTATGACGCCCTTGTCCCCGTAGATCTCGGTTGTATTCTCCCCAGCCAGTGTGACGCTTGAGTTCAAAATGTCGGCGAACATTCCGTCCTCAAAGCGGAACAGGGCAACGCCCGTGTCGTCCGGCGCAACGTCCGTAAGTACGTTGTCGATCTCCGCGATGACCGATACCGGCTTCCTCCCCGTTGTCCAGAAGAGCCAATCCAGCGCATGGGTGGCATCGTCGAAGAACATCCCCTTGTTTGCTTCGGCGCTGATATGCCACTTGCTCGGCCCCTCGACGAATGCCTTGCTGAACAGAACCCCGATGCAATGCCTCCGCCGGATCATGCCGACCCTGCCGACCGCGCCCTCCTCGATGAGGCGTTTCATCGCGATATTCTGAGGGTCGCAGCGCATCTGGAACGCCATGCTGAACCAAACGCCGGTCCTTTCCACGGCATCGATGATCCGATCGCAATCGGCCAGTGTAATCGCCATCGGCTTCTGTAAGAGAACGCTTTTGCCCGCCTCTATCGCCGCAATACAGATATCTGCGTGTTTGTTGGTCTCCGACGCGACGATGAAGCAATCGACATCCTTGCGCGCAAGCGTTTCGGCCAGGTCGGTATGGAACGGTATGCTAAAGGCCTCCGCGTTACGGGCTCCACGTTCGGCGTCATCGTCCCAACAAGCCACGAGTTCCGCGTCGTCAAAATTCTTGATTTGGTGCGCGTAGGCGTTTACGTGCCCGTGCGCGAACGAGAGGATTCCGATGCCGATTTTGCCTGCCAACCTAGCACGCTCCTTACCGGCCAGAGCATGGTTGCCGCCGGATTTACCAAGAATATTGACACGGACACTTAGACGATCCGTTTTTGCTTGATCCTCAGCATCAGGCCGTCCGCCCAAACATTGCCGACCTCGTAACCAATCCACAGCAGGAACGCAAATATAACCATCGTCTTGAGATGAAGTGAACTCATCAACGCATAACCCGTCACGTGCGCCACCTGCGCCGGACGCGCCAGTAGGTCCCAAGAGTTCAGCCGTACGACGAGTCCGAGATACACTCCCAGAGAGGTCAGCAGGAACAGAGGCGCCATCCAGACCGCCTTGTGGATCTTTAACTTGGATAGAAACAGTTCCGCGGGGCGAATAGCGAACACCAGTGCAAGAACGCCTAATCCGCTGTAACATACAAAAAATAGTCCCTGCCGCGCGACTCGGAGCATACCCACATGGCTGCCCTCGACAGCCTCTCGCACTCCGACGAAGTAGTCGTCGAAGAGAAAGTGGCGCCACTCAGTCAGCAAATAACAGGTATTCGGCAGAAACGCGATCCACATCAAGATCAGCGGTGAAAAGGCGACCCAATGGATGCCGTTCCGCTTCAGTGAATAGCGTCGGATACAGTATGTCCAGAGGTAGACGAGTCCGACGGGAATTGCCGACAGAAGCAGGTTCCATAGGATCCAATACGGGGATTGCAAAGTGACCTCCCACAAAATCCGGCTCATTGGCTCCGTTCGGCAGCCACTATTCGCAGCGGATAGCGCGCTGATCAGGAGGACTAACGCGAAATCTTGCCTGCTTTTGCCGGAACCCATTATCAATACGGAAAATTTGCGTTAACGGGTTCGCATCGTGCATACTTAGAAGCATGACGAAGACCACTCCCAATGCCGCCGATACGGAACCGTCGGCGCCCTCACAGCGAATTACTCCCCATGCACTCCTTGAATTGAAGCGTCTGAGCGATCCGCAGATTCACCCTGACGGACAGCGTGTCGCGTTTACAGTGCACGAAGCCGATTTCGAGGAAAGCCGCTGGGTAAGCCACATATGGCTCACGGAGTACTTGCCGCCGGCTGCACTGACCGACCCCGTCGCCGACGAAAGTCTAGAGCCGATAGATCCACTCGGCGACGCTGAAGAATCGGCGCCGTGCGAGCCTCCGACTCCGGACGAACTTACACGTCAGCTCACGTTTTCGATAGAAGGCGAGACCGATCCTCTATGGTCGCCGGATGGCCGGAATCTCGCGTTTCTCGCCTCGCGCCCGGATCCCACGGTCGCGGCGCTGGAGAGCGACGATGACGAAGCGCCCGTGTCCCAGATCTGGTCGCTGCCTTTGGAGGGCGGCGAGTCCCGCAGGAT